>JANMPW010000193.1:0-1564 GCA_031370065.1 Acidobacteriota bacterium | reverse complement strand
GTCACTCATGGGGCCTCCCCTCAGTCGGACCTCGTGAAGATCATACGTCGGATAGGCCGTGGCGTTTTCTTGGGCGGCGGCCGAGCGGCCGCTTCAGCGTTTCTTGCGGACGTCGCGGCGGTCGCCTTGGGTCTCGGTCGCCATCGGCGGCGCGGCCCCGCCGCTCCGGAGAAACCGGCGCAGCGCATCCAGCCGTTCGATCGCGGCCCGGCGCGCGAGGCTCCGGAAGCCGCCCGGAACGGGGAGCGCCCGCAAGCGCGCGATCTCCGAGGCGACCGCCCCCTCGGCGGCGAGCAGGGCCCGGCGGCGCTCGGGAAGCGGGAGGGCGTCGAGGAAGGCGACCCGGGCGAGCTCTCCGTCGTTGCCCCGGGGCGGGGAGGGCGCCTCCTCCAGCCACCGCCGCAGCTCCCGCCGGCCGGCGGCCGTGACCCGGTAGAGATGGCGGCGGGGGCCCCGACGGGGGCCCAGGACCCGGAGGAGCACCCATCCCTTCCTGCGCATCCGCGCGAGGGCGGGGTAGATCTGGGAGAAGCCGGCGCTCCACGCCGGGTCGATCTCTTCGCGCAGCGCGCGCGCGAGCTCGTATCCGGTGCGCGGCGTTTCGCGGAGAAGGCCGAGGAGAACGTGGGGGAGCGCCACGCGAAAACTATATCAATGTAAATATAGCTTCTGGCCAAGAGGACCCTGGAGAGACCCAGCCGGAGGGGATGTCAAGGGATAAAAAAAGGGGGCCCGCAGGCCCCCGAGAAACCGGGTTTGAATCCGTAAGTCGTTGACTTACTTCTTCTTCTTAGTCGCCTTCTTCGCCTTCTTCGCGGGTTTCTTCTTGGTAGCCATTACGTCACCTCCCTCCCGACAGCCAATTGACAGCCTTCGGGCGAGATGCTAGTTTTTCCGCCCCCGTGAAAGGGCGTATCGCCTTCAGTCTGTCGCTGCCGAACGATTGATGGGTCATACGTTCTGTTTTGTCGCCGGATGGGCCGCAACCCATCCGGCGTTTTCATTCTAGAAGTTTCTTCCGGTCGGGTTCAAGAAATTTCCTTGCATTCGTCTTGAGATCATTGTGGCGTCCCGCGAGGCGCAAGTCAAGTCGCGGAGCGGATTTCGTGCTCGGATCGGCGGGGTCGCGACGCAATAGAATCGCCCGGTGACTTCCAACGAGACCATCACCGTCGCTCACAGCCCCGACTCCGATGACGCGTTCATGTTCTACGCGCTCGCCGAAGGGCTCGTCGAGACCGAGGGCCTCTCCTTCGTCCACGAGCTGTCCGACATCGAGTCGCTGAACCGGCGCGCGATGGCAGGAGAGCTCGCCGTCACGGCCGTCTCGTTCCACGCCTACACGCGCCTGGCCGACCGCTACTTGCTGCTGCCGCACGGTGCGTCCTTCGGCGACGGCTATGGGCCGGTCGTGGTGGCGCGGGGGCCGATCGCGCGCGAGCGGATCGCGGCGGGCGAGATTCCGGTGGCGTCGCCGGGGCAGTGGACGACGGCGGCGCTGGCGCTGAAGCTCTGGGCGCCGGGCGTCGAGACGCGCTCCATGCCGTTCGATCGGATCCAGGAG
>JANMPW010000043.1:0-1852 GCA_031370065.1 Acidobacteriota bacterium | reverse complement strand
ACGCCGCAGGAGACCGCCGCCTGCCGCCCGTTCACGCTTCGCCAGATCGAGTTGGTCGATCCCGATTTCCTGATCTGCCTCGGCGCACCGGCCGCCGCCGAATTGATGAACAATACGCAAGGCATTCTGAAGTTTCGCGGCCAGTGGCGCGATTTCGATACCGGCACGCGGACCATCAAGGCGATGGCCACGCTCCACCCGGCCTACCTGCTCCGCCAGCCGTTGCAGAAGCGGCTCGCCTGGCGCGATTTCCTGATGCTCAAGGAAGCGCTGGACGCCTGAGCCTTGAAATCATCATCAGGGCGGCGGAGAACGTCTGTCGACCGTCCCGGAACCGAATCCCCATCCGCCGATGACAGGCCAGCTCGTCGCCGTCGCTTCGCTGCTCCTCGGCTCCGCCTTTCTGCTGATCGCCGGCGGGCTGCACGGGCTGCTGCTGCCGGTGGTCGGCGCCACCCACGACTTCACCACCTCGGAGCTTGGCCTTCTCGGCACCGGTTGGGCAGCTGGCTTCATCGCCGGCTGTCTGCTGATCCCGCCGATCGTGCAACGAGTCGGCCACGTGCGCAGCTATGGCGCGCTCGCCTCCGTCGCTGCCATTACCATCCTTCTCAACGCGATCATCATCGGCCCATGGTCGTGGATCATCATCCGCGCCCTCTCCGGCTTCGCTTTCGCCGGCGCCGCCATGATCGTGGAGAGCTGGCTGAACGAGCGCGCCACGCGCGAATCCCGCGGCACGATCTTTTCCGTCTACCAGATCGTCGGCTTTCTCGCCTCGACCGCCGGGCAACTCCTTCTCGTCATCACCCCGCCGAACGACCATTTCTTCTTCATCGTCGGTGCAATCTTCTATTGCCTCGCCATCCTGCCGACGGCGCTATCGACGGCGAAGACTCCGCAGCCACTGAAGACCGCGCGCCTCGATATCCCCCACCTCTATGCGGTCTCGCCGGTCGGCGCCGTGGTCTGCTTCATGGTCGGGCTCGTCAGCGGCGCCTTCGGGACGCTCGGCCCCGTCTACGCCAAGCAGATCGGCCTGCCGGTGCCGGCAATCGCCACCCTGATGGCGGGGGCGCTCCTCGGCGGCTCGCTCATCCAGTTTCCGCTGGGCTGGCTGTCCGACCAAATGGATCGCCGGCGCGTGCTGCTTGCCTGCGCCGCCGGGGCTGCCGTCATCGGCATCCTGATGGTCATCATCCAGCCGCGCACCGAATTCCTCGTCACGGCCATCGTCATTCTGTTCGGCGCGATGACCTATCCGATGTACGCGCTGACCGTTGCCCACGCCAACGACTACACGGCCCCCGACGAGTTCGTGAAGGTCGCCGGCAGCCTGCTCCTGCTTCTCGGCATCGGCACCATCTTCGGCCCGATCATTGCCGCCTGGGCCATAGAGCGCTTTGCTCCAGAGGGGCTCTTCGCCTTCACCGCCGCGGTCCACATCTGCGTCATCGCTTACGTCTCCTACCGCATGGGCAGGCGCCCGAATCCGGAACGCGCTACCCGCGAGGCCTTCCGCGGCATGCCGGTTGCGAGGACTGCGACCCAGGAGAGCACTGCCCTCGACCCACGCTCGACCGAAGCCGACGAAGCGATCATCGTGCACGATTCTTTGTCCCCCAAAGAGTAAATCGCGGGCAGCCCACTAGTTGTGCTGTCCCCGGTAGCTTGCTAACCGTAGGCGATAGATTGAAAGCCGGTTAAACCGGCTTCCGGCCAAAATGGTCGGGCCACAGGGGACACAGGGGCGGATGGAGTATTTCCTTCAGCAGCTCATCAATGGGCTGGCGCTCGGATCTATCTACGGGCTGATCGCGATCGGTTACACGATGGTCTACGGGATCATCGG
>JANMPW010000059.1:0-2438 GCA_031370065.1 Acidobacteriota bacterium | reverse complement strand
GAGGGGGTTCTTGAGAGGGGTTCGGGCGCACAAGCAATTCCCTCTCCACCCGCAAGGGGGAGAGGGTCAGGGTGAGGGGGACGGTCTCCGCGCGCATCAGCCCTTCCTCACCGTGCGGCGCTCGATGCGCTTCTGGCGCGGCGCGACGATCATCCGGTTGACGAAGACGCCGGGCGTGTGGACGCACTCGGGGTCGAGCTCGCCGACCTCGACGAGCTCCTCGACCTCCGCGATCGTGACCTTCCCGGCGGTCGCGGCCATCGGATTGAAATTGCGCGCCGACTTCCGGTACACGAGGTTGCCGAGCCGGTCGCCCTTCCAGGCCGCCACCATCGAAAAGTCGCCCACGACGCCGCGCTCGAGCACGTAGTCGCGGCCGTCGAAATTCTTGATCTCCTTGCCCTGCGCGACGAGCGTCCCGACGCCGGCCGGCGTGTAGAAGCCCGGGATCCCCGCGCCGCCGGCGCGCATGCGCTCGGCGAGCGTTCCCTGGGGCACGAGCTCGACCTCGAGCTCTCCCGAAAGAAACTGACGTTCGAACTCGGCGTTCTCGCCGACGTACGAGGAGACCATCTTGCGGATCTGCCGCGTGCGCAGGAGCAACCCGAGCCCCCAGTCGTCCACGCCGCAATTATTGGAGACGATCACGAGATTCTTGACCCCGCGGTGCACGAGGGCCGCGATCAGATTCTCCGGGATGCCGCAGAGGCCGAAGCCTCCGACGACGAGCGTGGCGCCGTCCGGGACGTCGCGGACGGCATCTTCGGCGCAAGCGAGGACTTTGTCGATCATCCGAGCCGATGATAGCGGAGGTGTCGGCGGTCGGGTATCAGCTATCAGCGGTAGGCGGTCAGCGAATGGCTTCGGCGACGGCGAGAAACTCCGAAGCGTCCAGATCGGGAGATGCTCCCGGAAAGGCGCGCAACCGGTCGAGGCGCACGGCCCCCAGCGCAGATGCCGGCAGCACGACGGTGTCGATGCACCGGACCCGATAGCCGGACGCCTCGAAGAGATCAATCAGCGTCTGGCGTGTGAAGAAGCGGACGTGCGTGCCCGAAAGAATCGAGTACGGAACGTAGTCGAAGCGGCCTCGCAGAAGATCGTCCACGACCGCCCAGTGGCCGAGGTTCGGCACGGACGCCACCAGAACGCCACCGGGCACCAGCCACGGACGCACGTGCACGAGGGCTTCCGAGGGGTCCTCCAGGTGCTCGAGCACGTCGCCGAAGAGCACGGCGTCGAAACGCCCATCGAAATCCGACGCGACGGCCTCGAGCCGGGCGCAGATCACTGCGTCGTACACACGGGCCGCCGCCGCCGCATCCTCCGGGTCGGGCTCGATGCCGCAGATCCAGGCGACGCCGCGGGCCCGCAGCGCCGCCGACGTCGCGCCCCGCGAGCAGCCGACATCGAGCACGGCGCGGGCCCCGGCGGGAACCCGGGCCGCCAGGTCCTCCCGGGCCGAGGCGTCCATGGCGCCGTAACGATGCAGGTACGCGCCCGGATCGATTGCCGTCCGCGAAGGCGGGCTCTCGGCCGGTATCCGCTCGAGGGGCGAATCCGGCGGCAGCCGATCGAGAACGCGGCGCCGCACCGCGTACACGGGGGAAGCCGGCGCGGCGGCGGACCGCAGGGGACCCGCCGAGGCCAGGACCATTGCGACCGCCTCGGACAACAGCGTCGGCGTGAGGTAAGCGAAGGCAGGAGAGAAACGGGCCTCCTCGCACCAGGGCTCGTTCGACACCGGCAGGAGGAGATCGAGCTCGGGGCGGGCAGCGAGGCCCTCGACCAGCCGCAGCGCGGGTTCCGACAGCAGGTAAGCCTCGGGGTCCGCGTGCACGAGGACGATCGGCGCCTCCCCGGCCGCATCCGCCACCGTCGGCGCGCGCCCCGGGACCTCCGTCCGCCGCGCCGCGGGGATCTGCTTCAGGTACCGCGACAACAGCCGCCACGCCCAGGCCGCCTCGGCGCTAAACCGCGGGACTCCCCCGACGACCAGATCGAACGCGACCGAGATCAGACCGTCTCGACGAGCATCGCCGCGGCCTCTCCCCCGCCGATGCAGATGGCGGCGATGCCCCGCTTCCTGCCTTCCTTGCGGAGAGCGTGGATGAGGGTCGTCACGATGCGCGCCCCGGACGCGCCGATCGGGTGGCCGAGCGCGACGGCGCCGCCGCGGATGTTCACCTTCGCCGGGTCGAGCGAGAGCTCCTTGATTGCCGCCATCGCCACGGCCGCGAACGCCTCGTTGATCTCGAAGAGGTCGATGTCCTTCACGGCGAGGCCGGTCATGCCGAGCAGCTTCTGGATCGCCCCGATGGGCGCCGTCGTGAACCACTCGGGCGCCTGGGCCACGCTCGTGTATGCGACGATCCGCGCGATCGGTTTCCAGGCCTTCGCCTTCGCCTTCTCTTCCGAGGTCACGACGAGGGCCGCGG
>JANMPW010000030.1:0-7424 GCA_031370065.1 Acidobacteriota bacterium | reverse complement strand
CAGAGCTTCCACGGATGCAGGTTCATGAGGCTCTCGGCGTACATCGTCGCCGCGTCGAGGTCGTCGGGATAACGCGCCGAGAGCGACTTCATCGCCGCCGCGTAGTCGCGCGCGAGCTTCGCCTTGTCCGCCGTGGACGGGTCCGCGACATAGCGTACCGACAGGGCTTCGACGTACGCGCCCTCGTTCTCGGGCGCGCCCGCAGAAAGCGCCAGCGCCCTCTCGACCTCGACTCGCGCCTTCTTCAACCGGTCGGCCTCGGGCTCCGGGTCGTTGTAGTTGGCCCCGAGAGCGAGCGCCATGCCCCAGCGGGGCATCGGGGACGTCGGGTCGAGCTCGGCCGCTTTCGCAAACGAGCGATACGCCTCCTCGTGGTTGAAGCCAAAGAGCAGCGTCACACCCTGGTCGAAATACTTCTGCGCTTGCGCGCTCGGGGTCTGGATGGGATGACGGTGGGAGCCCATCCCGGCCAGGAGCGCCGGCGGTTTCGTCGGCGCAGCAGCTGGAGGCGGAGCTTGCGCAAAGACAGCGGCGCCGAGAGAACCGAAGGCGAGCAAAAGCAGGAGTCGTTTCATGGCGGCCTCCTCACAAAGTATGCCGGATTCTATTGTGGTCCCGCCGCTTCCTGCAGCCGCAACGCGCGTTTTCGCAGCTCTTCCGGCGTGTACGAGGGCAGCGAGCACCGGCCGCCCGCGCAGGCAAAGGCCGCCGGCGCCTCGAGCTCCGGAAAGTCCACGTCGGAGTTGGGCAGCGGCCCCTCGCGGCGGTCCCAGAGCTCGACTCGTTTGTACGCCGCGGGGTAAGCGAGGGCGCCGAGGAGAAGCGCCTGCGTCCGCGCGTCGTCCCGCGCGCCCACGACCGTCAGGTGGGCGGGCTCGGAAGAGAGATCCGCGTCGGCGAGAAGGACGGACGCCGTGGGGAACTTCTCGGCCACGTCGCGCGCGGCGAGAAAGCGCATCGCCTGGTCCGCCTCGCGCCGGTACCGCTCGTCGCCCGTGTAGCGAAAGAGGAGGTTCAGAAACCGCGCGGCCAGCGCGTTCTCGTCGCGCTGCGGCCGCGGCGGGGCAAACTTGCTCTTCGGGACCGCCGCGACGAAGCCCGGGGTGTTCGCGACGACGAATGTCGCGGCGATGAAGTCGGCGGCCTTACGGGCGCGCGAGAGCCATGCGCGGTCGCCGGTCGCGGCGTAGAGCGCGAGGAAGGCGCGGCCCGAGGCGACGGTGTCGCCCAGGTACGGTCCGGCCGCGTCCGAAGTGTCATGGCGAAAGCCGCCTCCGGCAAGCGCGCGCTCGGCGACGATCCACCTCGCCGCGGCGAGGGCCTCGTCGAGAAACTGCCGCTCCCCGGTCGCCGCGTATAGCGCGATGAGCGCGTTTGCCATCCACGCGGTCTCGCGCGCGTAGAGATGCGTGTCGACCCGGGGGACCCCGCGTCGGCGCCGACCGGCGTCGTCGAGCGCGTAGTAGGCGCCCGAGTGCTCGCCCGCGACGAGGTCGGCGTCCTGGCTGACGTACGAAGCCCCTTCGAGGCTGGTGAGAAACGCGCGGGCGTAGCGATGGATGTCGCGCGCGGCCGCGAGGTCGGCCGGGTCGCCCCAGAGCAGGTACGCCTCCGCGTAGACCCGCATGCCTTCGGCCTGGAACTGCGCGAGCTTCTCGAAATGCGGATGGTCCCAGTCGCCGCTGTCCGAGTACTGGTAGAGGCCGCCCCAGACGGGGTCGATGAGCTTGCGCGACTTCGCGAGCGTCTGCCTGGCCATGCGCGCGGCGTCGGCATCGCCCGAGCTCGCCCGAAGGAGGCAGTACTCGACGCTCTCCCAGTCGAGGAATTTTTTCGAGAAGCCCCAGCCCCCGTGCTCGCGGTCGTACCGCGCGGCGACGAGCGCCTCGAGGTCCTTTCGCAGCGCGGGATCGAGCGCGGCGCTGCCGGAGACAACCGGAGCCTCGGGGCGCACGGAGGGACCGGGCGTGGGGTCCTTGACGACCGCGTCGAGGAGGGCGGCCATCCGCTCGGGCGCGATGTAGCCGGCGAACTTCACGAGCTCCTGACCCTTCGCGTCGAAAATGACGGTCGCCGGCCAGCCGTAGTCCTCGTAACGGTTCGAGAGATCGGGGCGTGAATCCTGATCGACGCGCACCGACACGAAATGCCGCCGCAGGAGCGAAACGACTTTCGGATCGCGATAGGTCGTCTCCTCCATGACGTGGCACCAGTGGCACCAGACGGCTCCGAGATCGAGCAGGACGAGCTTCTTTTCACGCCCGGCAGTCGTGAACGCGTCGTCGGAGAAGGAGCGCCAGGCGACCCCCCGGGCCGGACCAGAGGCGGCCAGAGGGCTGGAAAGAAGGAGCGCTCCAACAAGACTTAAGATCTTTCTCATGAATGGGTTCTACTCTCCTCAGCCAGTACGAAATGGCGGCCTGCCCGGATTCCAGGCAGGGCACCCGCAGTCCTCTTTAGATGCGCGGCCCGGCGGCACGTTCCCGCCAGCCCGGGGTGTGGTATTCGTTCGCCCCTTGCCCGGCTCGGCAAACGTGGCCGGCGCTCTGTTGGAGGATTTCGCATGAGTCTCTGGAAGAAGAGCGGGCTCAGCCTGCTCGTTGGAACCCTGACTGCCGGAAGCATTCTCGCCGCGACCCAAGCCGCGCCCAAGCCGGCAGCCAAGTCCGCCCCCGCGGCGAAACCGGCGGCGGCCCCCACTGCCTCGCGGGGCAAACCCGAGAAGGTGACATCCGTCGAGGGCATCACCGAGTACCGGCTCTCGAACGGGCTCCGAGTGCTCCTCTTTCCCGACCCGACGAAGCCGACCATCACGGTCAACATCACGTACATGGTGGGCTCGGGCCACGAGAGCTACGGCGAAACCGGGATGGCCCACCTGCTCGAGCACCTGGTCTTCAAGGGAACGCCGAACCATCCGAACGTTCCGCAGGAGCTGACCTCGCATGGCGCGCGGCCCAACGGCTCCACCTGGTTCGACCGCACAAACTATTTCGAGACCTTCAAGGCGACCGACGAGAACCTCAAGTGGGCCCTCGACCTCGAGGCGGACCGGATGGTCAACTCGTTCATCGCGAAGAAGGACCTCGACAGCGAGATGACGGTCGTGCGTAACGAGTTCGAGATGGGCGAGAACGACCCCGCTTCGATCCTTGAGGAGCGCGTCCTCTCGACGGCGTTTCTCTGGCACAACTACGGCAAGTCCACGATCGGCGCAAAGGCCGACCTCGAAAACGTGCCGATCGACCGGCTCCAGGGGTTCTACCGGACGTTCTACCAGCCCGACAACGCGGTGCTTCTCGTCGCCGGCAAGTTCGACGAGGCGAAGACACTCGACCTCGTCAACCAGATCTTCGGGAAGATCCGGAAGCCGACGCGCCCGCTGCCGGCCTTCTACACGCTCGATCCGACGCAGGACGGCGAACGCAGCGTGACGCTCCAGCGTGTGGGCGACGTCCAGGCGATCGCGGCGGCGTACCACGTGCCGTCGGGCACCGACCCGTCCTCGGGAGCGGTCAACCTGCTCGAACAGGTCCTGACCGACACGCCCTCGGGCCGCCTCTACAAGGCGCTCGTCGAGACGAAGAAGGCCACCTCGGTCGGCGGCTACTTCATGGAGCTCCACGACCCCGGCTTCCTCATGTTGAACGCCGAAGTGCGCCAGGACCAGAACGTCGAGGAGACGAAGACCGCTTTCATCAGGACGCTCGACGCCGCGGCCGGCTCCGCCCCAATCACGAAGGAAGAGGTCGAGCGGGCCCGTGCCACGCTCCTAAAAAACATCGATCTCATGTTGAACAGCGCCGACCGCGTGGGCTTGAACCTCTCCGAGTACATCGGCCAGGGCGACTGGCGCCTTTTCTTCCTGGCCCGCGACCGCATTCGCAAGGCCACGGCCGAGGACGTGCAGAGGGCTGCGGCGGCGTATCTCAAGCCCTCCAACCGGACGCTCGGCGTCTTCATCCCGACGGCCAAGCCGGACCGCTCCGAGATTCCGGCGCCGGTCGCCGCGGCTTCCGTGCTCAAGGATTACAAGGGTGACGCGGCTCTGGCGGCCGGCGAAGCCTTCGATGCGTCGCCCGCGAACATCGAGTCGCGCACGAAACGCTCGGAGCTGCCGAACGGCCTGAAGATCGCGCTGCTCCCAAAGAAGACGCGCGGCGGAACGGTCGTCGCGACGATGACGGTGCGCTTCGGCGACGAGAAGAGCCTGACCAACAAGTCGACCGCCGCCGATCTCGCCGCCGACATGCTGATGCGCGGAACGACGAAGCACACGCGCCAGCAGATCAAGGACGAGCTCGACCGCTTGAAGGCCCGCATGACCGTCGGCGGCCGCGTCACCCAGGCCAGCGTGACGATCGAGACGATCCGCGAGAATTTTCCGGCCGTCATGGCGCTCGCCGCCGAAGTCCTCCGCGAGCCGGCGTTTGCGGCGAAGGAGTTCGAGGAGCTCCAGCAGGAGAACCTCGCGCAGATCGAGCAGCAGAGGAGCGAGCCGGACGCGCTCGGCTCGAACTACTTTCAGCGCCACATGAGCCCGTATCCGAAGGGCGACCCGCGCTACGTGGACACGTTCGACGAGTCGCTCGTAAGCTACAAGGCCGCGACCCTGGACGAGACGAAGAAGTTCTACGCCGAGTTCTACGGCGCCTCCACCGCGGAGCTCGCCGTCGTCGGCGATTTCGACGCCGACGCAGCGGCGAAACAGGCCGCGGAGCTTTTCGGCGGCTGGAAGAGCCCGGCCCGCTTCGAGCGCGTGGCGCAGCCCTATAAAGATGTTGCGTCGGAGAACAAGGCCCTCGAGACTCCGGACAAGGCCAACGCTTTCTTCGTCGCCGGCCAGAACCTCCCGCTCTCCGACGAGGACCCCGACTACCCGGCCCTCGTGCTCGGCAACTACATGCTGGGCGGCGGCTTCCTGAATTCGCGCCTCGCCGTCCGCATCCGCCAGAAGGACGGTCTGTCGTACGGTGTCGGGTCGCAGTTCCAGGCCTCTGCGCTCGATCCTTCCGGCTCCTTCACGGCCTTCGCGATCTACGCCCCGCAGAACGAGGCGAGGCTCGAGGCCGCGTTCAAGGAGGAGATCGCTCGCGTCCTGAAGGACGGGTTCGAAGGCAAGGAAATTGCCGAGGCCAAGTCCGGCTGGCTGCAGTCGCGGCAGGTCTCGCGCGCGCAGGACGCGTCGCTCGCGCGCACGCTCGCGACCGACCTCTACATCAAGCGCACCCTCGCCTGGGACGCCGCCCTCGAGAAGAAGGTCGAGGCCCTGACCGCCGAGCAGATCCTGGCGGCGATGCGCAAGTACCTGGACCCCGCAAAGATGACGATCGTCAAGGCGGGAGACTTCGCGAAATCCGCGGCGGCGGCTCCAGCTCCCAAGCCATGAGACCGCGCGTCGCCCTCGCAACAATTCTGCTGGCGGGCGTGCCAACGAGCGCGATGCTCGCCGGCGACCCGGCGCCGCCTGTCCCGCAAAAGGTGCCCCACATGCAAACGCTGCACGACGAGACCCTGAAGGACGACTACTTCTGGATGCGCGAGAAGGACAACCCGAAGGTCCGCGCGTTTCTCGAGGCCGAGAACGCGTACACCGGCGCGTTCATGAAGCCGACGGAGGCGTTCCAGAAGGCGCTCTACGACGAGATGCTCGGGCGGATAAAGGAAACCGATCTCTCCGTGCCCTACCGGGATGGCGGATGGTTCTACTACTCGCGCACTCAGAAGGGCGAGCAGTATCCGATCTACTGCCGCAAGAAGGGCCGCCTCGAGGGGCAGGAGGAGGTCTACCTCAACGTCAACGCCCTCGCGAAAGGCGAGAAGTTCATGTCGGTCGCGGCGCGTGACGTCAGCGACGACGGGAACCTGCTCGCCTACACGACCGACAACACGGGCTTCCGCGACTACACGCTGCACATCAAGGACCTGACGACCGGCAAGCTCTTCCCGGAGCAGGTCCCGCGAGCGGCCTCGGTGGCCTGGGCGGCCGACAACAAGACGCTCTTCTACACGGTCACAGACCTGGCCAAGCGCTCGTACCGGCTTTACCGGCACACCCTCGGCGCCGACCCTTCGACCGATGTGCTTCTCTATGAGGAGAAGGACGAAATGTTCCGGGTGCTCGCCGGGCGCTCACGCAGCAAGGCCATCCTTTTCGTCGGCGTTGCCTCCCTCACCTCGAGCGAATGGCGCTGGCTCCCGGCCGACCAGCCGACGGCGGCCCTGCGCCTGATCTCCGCGCGCGAGAAGGACCACGAGTACGACGTGGACCACCGCGGTGACCTCTTCTACATCCGCTCCAACAAGGACTGCCGGAACTTCCGGGTCGTCACCGCGCCCGTCGCCGACCCGGGGCAGGCAAACTGGAAGGAGATGCTCCCCTGTCGCGGCGACGTGATGGTCGAGGACATCAACCTGTTCGCCGGCTACGGCGTCTTCTCCGAGCGTGAGGACGGCCTGCCGCGGCTGCGCGTCACGGACCTCGCGTCGGGCGGCTCGTACCGCGTCGACTTCCCCGAGGCGATCTACTCGACCTACATCTCGAACAACTTCGAGTTCGAGACGAAAGAGCTGCGCTTCGACTACGAGTCGTTCACGACGCCGCCCTCGGTCTACGACTTCGACATGGCGACCCGCCAGCGCAAGCTCCTGAAGCAGTACGAGGTCCTCGGCGGCTACGATCCCCTGCGCTACACCTCCGAGCGTCGGTACGCGACAGCCGCCGACGGCACGCGCGTTCCGATCTCGGTCGTCTACCGCAAGGGCTTCGTCGCTGACGGCAAGGCGCCGATACTCCTGACGGCCTACGGATCCTACGGCGCGCCGTCGGACGCGGAGTTCAACTCGAATCGCGTCAGCCTGCTCGACCGCGGCGTCGTCTACGCGGTCGGCCACATCCGCGGCGGCGGCGACCTCGGCAAGAAGTGGCACGACCAGGGCCGGATGATGTCGAAGAAGAACACGTTCACCGACTTCATCGCCGTGGCCGAGGCGCTGATCGCGGACAAATACACGTCGAAGGAGCTCTTGGTCATCGAAGGCGGCTCGGCCGGCGGGCTCCTCATGGGCGCCGTGACGAACATGCGGCCCGACCTGTTCCACGCGGTCATCGCGCGCGTGCCCTTCGTGGACGTCATCAACACGATGCTCGACGAGTCGCTGCCCCTGACGGTCGGCGAATTCGAGGAGTGGGGCAACCCGAAGATCAAGGACCAGTACGCGTACATGAAGTCGTACAGCCCGTACGACAACCTCGAGGCGAAGGCCTATCCCGCCATGCTGGTTAAGACCTCTTTCGACGATTCGCAGGTCATGTACTGGGAGCCGGCCAAGTACGTGGCGAAGCTGCGGACCCTCAAGACCGACAAGAACCCGCTCCTCTTCAAGATCAACATGGCCGGCGGCCACGGCGGGTCCTCGGGCCG
>JANMPW010000028.1:0-1840 GCA_031370065.1 Acidobacteriota bacterium | reverse complement strand
GGACTGAGCGTGGCGGCCGCGGTCGTTGCTGCCCTGCTCGCGTTCAGCCATTCGCCGGTGACCGGACTCATCGCGTTGCCTTTCATTCTCACCTGGGCGGCGGCCCCGGCGATTGTCTGGCGGACGAGCCGTCCGAGGCCGAACCGGGCAATTGCTGCGCTTCAATCTGCCGACGCCCGCGGCTTACGGCTTATTGCCCGACAGACGTGGCGGTATTTCGAGACGTTCGTCACCGAGCACGAAAATTGGCTGCCGCCGGACAACTTCCAGGAGGCGCCGGCGCGTTCGGCGATCGCGCATCGCACCTCCCCTACCAACATCGGCCTCTATCTGCTGTCGGTGGCGGCCGCGCGCGACTTCGGCTGGCTCGGGCTTGCCGACGCCGTCGACCGCCTCGATGCGACTTTCGGCACCCTCAGAAAGATGTTCCGCTTCCGCGGCCATTTCTACAATTGGTACGACACGGAAGACCTGCGGCCACTCGATCCGCAATACGTGTCGAGCGTCGACAGCGGCAATCTCGCCGGCCACCTGATCGCGCTCGCCAACGCCTGCGACGAAGCGACGCGACAGGGCCCCGCACGGAAACGGGCAATCGACGGTGTCGACGACGTGCTGGCCCTGGTACGCGAAGCTGTTTCCGAGCGCAAAAGCTCCGCTGCCGGCGTCGTAGCGGCGATCGACGCGATCGGCGCCGCGCTTCAAGACGCATGCCCGGCCGCCGAACGCTTGCAGAGACTTGAGCCGCTTGCAGCGGATCTCGTCGCCGCGGTCGGCGAGCATGCGACGCCGAGTGTGGAAGAGGACGCGGTCGTCGTGTGGGCGAATGCATTGCTGGCTACCGTCCGGAGCCATCTTCGTGACGTGCCGGAGCCGTCCCCCGAGATCGTCGCGCGCCTGACGGCGCTTTCGCGTCTGGCGCGCGACATGGCCGACCAGATGGACTTCCGCTTCCTGATGGATCCGGAGCGGCAGCTGATGTCGATCGGCTACCTTCCATCGGAGAGCCGGCGGGATCCGAACTCCTATGACATGCTGGCGTCGGAGGCACGGCTCGCAAGCTTCTTCGCCATCGCCAAGGGCGATGCCCCGACCAAGCACTGGTTCAGGCTCGGTCGCGCTACCACGGCGGTGGAGGGATCGGCTGCCCTCGTCTCTTGGTCGGGCTCCATGTTCGAGTACCTGATGCCGTCACTGGTGATGGGCGCGCCCTCGGGCAGTCTCCTCGAACTGACGACCCGCCTGATCGTCCGCCGGCAGATCAGCTACGGCACCGCGCTCGGCATCCCGTGGGGGATTTCGGAATCGGCGTACAACGCGCGCGACCTCGAGTTCACCTACCAGTATTCGAATTTCGGCGTTCCCGGGCTTGGCCTGAAGCGCGGTCTCGCGTCCAGCACCGTCGTCGCGCCCTATGCCACCGCGCTCGCCGCCATGGTCGACCCGGTGGCGGCGGCACGGAACTACGAGGCGCTTGCGGCCGATGGCGGACGTGGACGTTTCGGCTACTACGAGGCGCTGGACTACACGCCGACGCGGGTACCCGCCGGCGAGAAGGTCGCCGTCGTCCACTCCTATATGGCCCACCACCAGGGCATGAGCGTCGTCGCGATCGCCAACGTGCTCCTCGCCGGCACGGCGCGGCGCCGGTTCCATTCCGAACCGATCATCGCCGCATCCGAGCTCCTTCTGGAGGAACGCCACCCGCAGAACGCAACGGCCGTGCCGGTGCGCGCCGACGAGGTCAGGGATGCGGCCGAAGTTCGTCCGTCGGTGCACGCGCCGCCGCGCCAATTCGACACCGCCCACACGGCGAGCCCACAGTCCGGGCTCCTCTCCA
>JANMPW010000727.1:0-6964 GCA_031370065.1 Acidobacteriota bacterium | reverse complement strand
GCCGCGCTGCCCCGCCAGCCGCAGGCCGAGCCACACTTTCAGCGCCCGAAATCCCCGCGAGTTCTGCGGGCCGAACTGGTAGTAGTTGATCGCCTCGTCTTTCGCCTCCTCCTCGCGAAGGTGGTAGTACGTCGGCCGGTACTCGAACGTGTCGCGCAGCAGCTCGCGGTCGCGCACGAGAGCGCACCCGGCCTCGAGCGGCGCATAGAGCCACTTGTGCGGATCCACCGCGACCGAGTCGGCGAGGGCGAGCCCGCGCAGATCCTCGGGAGCCCCGGGAACCACGGCTGCGAAACCCCCGTACGCCGCGTCCACGTGAAACCAGAGCCCTTCCTCCCTGCAGACAGCCGCGATTCGCGCGAGCGGATCCACGGCGCCCGTGCTGACCGTGCCCCCCGTGCCCGCGACGAGAAATGGTAGCCACCCCGCCGACCGGTCCTCGCGAATCTGCCGGCGCAGGGCGTCCACGTCCATGCGCTCCCCGTCGTCGGTCGCAACCCAGCGGATCGCGCCGGTCCCGAGACCGAACAGATCCGCGGCCTTCTGGACCCAGGTGTGCGTCTCCGCCGAGGTGTAGACCGCGAGGCGCCCGCCATGCCGCGGCCCCGCCCCCTCGACGCGCACGTCCCACGGAGCCTTTGCCCGGCGCGCCGCGAGGAAGCCGACGAAGTTCGCCATGTTGCCGCCGCTCGTGAGCAGGCCGCCGCAGTCGGTCGGGTAGCCGAGCATCCCGGCGATCCAACGCACCGACTGCGCCTCGATCTCGGTCGCGATCGGCGCCAGGTCCCACGCGCCCACGTTCGGATTGACGACGGCCGCCATGAGATCGGCGAGCGCTCCGATCGGCGCGGGCGACGAGACCACGTAGGCGAGAAAGCGCGGGTGTCCGGAAAGTGTCGAGTTGTCGAGAAGCAGCCTTGCCGCCTCCTCGAGCAGCGGTCCGGCGGCCGTGCCGAGCTCGGGGGCATCGTCTGCGCCGAGCAGCGCCCGGACTTCTCCCGGCGAGAGCCCCGGGGCCACCGGGCGCGCCGACTGCGTCGCGAGGAAATCGGCGAGCAGTCCACGACGGCGTGACCTGCCACGCGAAACTCGTCGGCGGTCATCTCGAGCGGCGCCTGCCTTCCGGCCGGAGCCGGACCGCCATCCTTCATCGGGTCTCGCTTTAGCAAAATGTCGTCATCACGGCGTCGGGGTGGTCGAGGCGATAGCCTTCTCCCGCGGGATCCGGGTCGATCTCGAGAACTGCTCCCTGCAATCGCTGGAATGCGTGGGCGTCCATCACGACGGGGATCCCCTGCGCCTCGAAGCGATGCCCTTCGTCCAGGGCGTTCTCTTCGACGGAGATCCGGAACCCCGCGCCTCCGCACCCGAGCAGATGCCGGACGCATAAGACCGCCCGCGAAAAGTCGGCCTCGGCCTTCAGGCGCCGGGCAGCCTCGGGCGTGATCGTCAGCGGCACGCTTGCGCTTGCAGCGGTCATAAGATCCCCATTCTATGAAGAAGCAACCCCGGGCGCGCCGATTTCGCCCGGTCACGGCCCTCTCGATCGCGACCTCCGACTCGGGCGGGGGCGCCGGGATCCAGGCGGACCTGCTGACCTTTGCCGCGCACGGCGTCCACGGAACCACCGCGCTCGCCGCGGGAACGGCGCAGAACAGCCTCGGCGTCTGCGCGATCGAGACCTTCTCGGCCCGATTCCTGGCAAAGCAGATCGACGCCGTGTTCACCGACTTTCACCCCCGCGCCGTCAAGATCGGAATGCTCTTCGACGCGCCGCGGATCCGGGCCGTCGCGGCCGGACTGAAGCGTCACCGGGCGGGCAACGTCGTGCTCGATCCCGTGATGGTGGCCAAGTCCGGCGCGCGCCTGCTCTCGAAGGCGGCGCTCTCCTGCCTGCGCCGGGACCTCCTCCCGCTCTGCGACCTCGTCACACCCAACCTTCCCGAAGCCGAGGCTCTGGCCGGAATCCTCATCCGTCGCGACGCCGACCGGCGCCTCGCTGCCGGGCTGATCGCGGAGCAGGGAGCCCGGGCGGTCCTCGTGAAGGGCGGGCACGGGCACGGGGGCGAGGTGCGCGATCTTCTCTTCGACGGCCGGTTCTTCACCGAGTTTGTCGCGCCGCGCATCCGCACGCGGGCCACGCACGGAACCGGCTGCACGCTGTCGGCCGCGATCGCCGCCAACCTCGCCCTCGGCCTCGATCTCGAGGAGGCGGTGCTGTACGCCATCCAGTATCTGCGCGCGGGTCTCGCCCACGGAGGGTTCCCCGGGAGCGGCTGGGGCGTTCCGGATCACTTTCCGGAGCGCTCGACTACTTGATGTAGTCGCCCGACACCCGCCAGACGCCGTCCTTGTCCTTCATCGGCGTGACCGTCTCGGTCGCGCCGCTCCTGCTCTCGAAGCTCGTGTCGTAAACGATGACGACATAGTCCCCTGCCGGCGCACCCGGCAGGTCGCGTGTGAACTTCGCCGCCTTGAGCTTTCGGGAAACGAGTTTGCCGAGCGGCGTGCGGACCTTCTCGAGAGCGCCCTCCCACTGCGACCGCGTCAACGCTTGCTGGAAAGCTTGCGCCGCCCCATCCCAGCTCTGGCCGTATTTCCCGGCGTCGACGAGGGTCAGCTACGCGATTGCAGACCTTGCGGCCGCGTTTTCCGGGACCTCTCCGGCCGCAAGCCGCGCCCCGGACCCGGCAGAGATGCCGAGCACCAGGACGAGCAGAACCCACTTCTTCATCTCTTACTCCCAGAGCGAAAAGGCGTACCCGAGCGACGAGTACGCGGTTTCGGAAATCGCCGTCTGCTCGGCGTCGCGGTTCTTGTCCATTTCCTTCAGGTGTCCGACCATCCGGTACTTCGCGCCCTCCACGAAGGCCTTCGCCAGCCGCACTTCGTCGGCCGCTTTCTCGGCGCCGCGCTTGCCGATCGCGGCCGTGGCCCGCGAGAGGACCGCCAGCGAGGCGTAAAGGTCGATCGCGATGTTGGCCAGCCGTTCCTGGTGGTACTGCTTCTCGATCACCCCCTTGCCATACTTGCGCAGCAGCGTCTCGACGGCCCCGTGGGCCGCCCGCGCATAGCGTGCGACGATCTCCCCCTGCTCTGCGAGCTCGGGCGCGATCTTCGACAGCCGCCCGGGCGAGACGGCCCCCTTGAACCTCTTTGCGGCGTAGTCCGAGAGGATCCCGAGGGAGGACAGCGGCGCCTTCAGCGCCCGGCCGACCTCCTTGAGGTCCTCTCCCACGTCGCGCATGCCGGAGAGCGCCACGAGCACCCGCAGGATCTCGTTCGTCCCCTCGAAGATCATGTTGATCCGCGAATCGCGCAGCGCCTTCTCGTAGGGGTAGTCCTCCATGAAGCCGTTGCCGCCCGCGATCTGGAGCGCGTCGTTGATATTGCGCCAGACCGCCTCCGTGCCGAACACCTTGCAGCAGGCGCCCTCGAGCGAGTAGTCCTCGAGCCCGCGGTCGATGAGACCTGCCGTCAGATACACCATGGACTCGAGGGCGTAGGTCGAGACCACCATCCGGGAGAACTTCGCGCGGATCATCTCGAAGTCCGCGATCCGGGTCTTGAACTGCTTGCGCTGGGTCGCGTGGCGGGCAGCCTCGCGCAGCATCACCTTCGACCCGCCGATGCAGCCGGCCCCGAGGGACGTCCGGCCCGTGTTCAGGATCTCGACCGCGATCTTGAAGCCGTGCCCCCGCTCCCCGAGCACGTTGAACGCCGGCACGCGCACGTTCTCGAGCTGGATCGGCACGGTCGAGGAGCCCTTCAGACCGAGCTTCCTCTCCTCCTTGCCCGGCGTGACGCCGCCGAGGTCCTTCGTCACGACGAAAGCGGTGATCCCGCGGTGCTCGTCGGCCGCGCCGAGCTTCACGTCGCGGGCAAAGACCGTGAAGAACTCGGCGAACCCGCCATTGGAGATCCAGTGCTTGGTGCCGTTGACGACGAACTCGTTCGTCTTCTCGTCGAAGACCGCCGTCGTCTTGATCGAGGCCGCATCCGATCCCGCCTCGGGCTCGGTCAGCGCGAAGGCCGCGATCATTTCGCCAGCGGCGAGCTTCGGCAGCCATTTCTTCTTCTGCTCCTCGGTTCCGTACAAAATGAGGCCCTTCAACCCGATCGACTGGTGGCCGCCGATGAGGATCGCGAGCGAGGCGTCGGTCCGCCCGATCTCCTCGGTGACGCGGCAGTAAGCCGAGGCCGAGAACCCGTATCCGCCGTACGCTTCGGGAATCGACATCCCGAAGGCGCCGAGTTCCGCGAGCCCCCGGATGACTTCCGGCGCGACGCGGTGCTCGCGCTCGATCCTCGCGGAGTCGATGTGGTCCTTCGCGAATCCGCGGAACGAATCGAGAAACGCCGAGACCGTCTCGCGCTCGGAAGCCTCGATCTCGGGAAACGGGAAGACGGTGTCTTCCGGAATCTCTCCGGCCAAGAGAGACTTCACGACCGGGACGAGGCGTGCGTCGACGGGCGCGGCAGCCGACGGGCGGTCGGTCATGGGGCAATCTCCGTGGAAGAGGTTGGGGAATCCGGGTAGAAGCCCCGGCGCTCGTTCGCAAGACGCTGGAGGCTGTCGGCGGGGATAAAGCGCGGCCCGAGCCGCTCCGCGAGGTCATCGAGACGCGCGAACACGCGCCCGAGACCGATCGCATCCGCGTGGCGCAGGAGCCCTCCGCGAAACGGCGGAAAGCCGGTCCCGAAGATCATCGCGAGATCCAGCCTTGCCGGCTCGCTCACGATCCCGTCCTCAAGACAGAACGCCGCCTCGTTGATCATCGGAAGCACGAGCCGCGCCTCCATGACCTCGGCCGGCAGCGGCGACTTGTCCCTCGCCGCGACGCGCAGGGCCGCGTACGCCTCGCGCCCCGGGCCGCGGCGCTTGCCGCCCTCGTAGTCATAGAAGCCCTTACCGTTTTTGCGTCCGAGGCGCCCCACCGCGGCGAGCGCCCCTTCCCCGCCCATCTTCAGCCGATCCGGAAACGCCGCCTGCAGCACCTCGCCGCCCTTGGCGGCAACGTCGAGACCGACGTCGTCGAGCAGGGCGAGCGGGCCGACCGGCATGCCGAACGCCGTCATGGCCGCGTCCACGTCCTCGATCCGGCAGCCCTCCTGCACCAGCCGCACGGCTTCCGACAGGTAGGGGGCGAGGATCCGGTTGACGAGAAATCCGGGCGCGTCGCGGACGACCACGGGAGTCTTGCCGAGCGTTTTCGCGAGGGCGAAGATCGTCGCGACCGTCTCGTCGCTCGTGCGCTCGCCGCGGATGACTTCGACGAGCGGCATCCGGTGAACGGGGTTGAAGAAGTGCATGCCGGCGACGCGGCCCGGCTCGAGCGCGCCGACCGCGATCTCCGTGATCGGCAGCGTCGACGTGTTGGAGGCGAAGATCGCCGAGCGGGGAACGGCCTCTTCCCACTCCTTGAGGACCGCCCGTTTGACCGCGAGCTTCTCGACGACGGCCTCGATCGTGACATCGCAGCGCCCGAAGCCTGAGTAGTCGAGCGTTCCGGAGACGAGATCCATCTTGCGGCCCATCTCGTGCGGCGTCAGGCGCCGCTTCTGGACGGCTTCCCTCCAGATGGCGGCCGCCGCCGCGTAGCCGTGGGCGAGCGCGGCCGGTTGGATGTCCTTCATCCGCGCGGGAATCCCTTTGTCGGCGGCGAGCTGCGCGATGCCGCCGCCCATCACGCCCGCGCCGAGGACGCCCACCCGCCCGACCTTCCGGGCGCGCACGGCCGGATCGGCGACCCCCGACTCCTTCTTGACCTCTTCGGTCAGGAAGAAAATGTTCAGGAGGTTTCGCTGGACCTCGCCTCCAAAAATCAGCCCGATGTGCCGGGCCTCCGCCGCGAGGCCGTCCGCGACCGGCCGTCCGTAGCCCTGCTCGATCACCTCGAGGGCTTCGAGCGGTGCCGGGTAGTGCCCGCCCGTCTGCTTGAGCACGCTCTCGCGCGCCTTCGAGAAGATGAGCTTGCGCCCGATGGGAGTGCCCTCGAGGGCATGGTCCGCGAGCGACATCGGCTTGCGGCGCGAACGGGGCTTGCCGCCACCGAGCTTCGAGCGCGCGAAGCGGCGCGTCCAGTCGTCGAAGAGGGCCGCCGGCACCGCTTCGTCCACCAGGCCGACCTTCTTCGCGCGGCGGGCGTCGAGCGACTTGCCAGTCAGGATGAGGTCGAGCGCCGAGGCAAGCCCCACGACGCGCGGCAGTCGGGTGCATCCGCCCCAGGCGGGAAAGATCCCGAGGCGCACCTCGGGAAGCCCGATCTGGGCCTTCTTCGAGTCGGACATCAACCGATAGTCGCAGGCGAGGGCAAGCTCCGTGCCGCCGCCGAGGCATGCCCCGTTGATCGCGGCGACCGTCGGGTAGGGCAGGTTCGCGAGCTGCTCGAAGAGCGATTGCACGCGCTCGACGGCCGTGCGCGCGTCCTCGGGCCGGACGCTCGTGAACTCCTTGACGTCGGCTCCCGCGATGAACACCTCGGGCTTGCCGCTGCGAAAGAGGAGGGCGCGGATTCGGGCCTCGCGGCAGAGGCGCACGAGCACATCGCCGAGCTCGGCGATGACCCCGGCCGAGAACTTGTTGACCTTCTCGCCGGGGAGGTCGAACGTCAGGACGGCGAGGCCATCCTCTTCGACTCTGAGGTCGAACGCCGTCATGCCGGCAAGAGCTCCAGCACGGCCGCCCCCCCCTGTCCGCCGCCGATGCACATCGTCGCCAGACCGAACTGGGTCCCGCGCCGCCGCATCTCCCGGAGCAGCGTCGTCACGAGCCGGTTCGCGGAGGAGCCGACCGGATGCCCGAGGGCGATCGCCCCGCCGTTGACGTTGGTGCGCTCCCAATCCATCTCGCCGATCGGCCCGCCCGTCCCGTACTTCGCGTGCCACGCGGCCGACGGGAACACCTTCGCGCACGCGAGCACCTGCGCCGCAAAGGCCTCGTTGATCTCGACGAGGCCGATGT
>JANMPW010000402.1:0-3625 GCA_031370065.1 Acidobacteriota bacterium | reverse complement strand
TCGAAGCCCTGCTTGTGGAAGAGCAGGCCGAGCATGTCCCGCAGCGACTTCTCGTCGTCGACGATCAGCAGGCGCGGCCCGCTCACTGCACGGCCTCGGGGCTGGTGGCGGTGCGCTCCGGGGTCGGTCGGGCGGTCGCGTCGCGCGGCAGCAGTATGGTCACGATGGTTCCCTCGCCTGGCCTCGATTCCACGTCGATCGCGCCCCCGTGGTCCTCGACGATGCGCCGGACGATGGCCATCCCCAACCCGGTGCCTCCGTCGAACGCCGTGGAGAAGGGCGTGAAGATGCGGGCCAGCTCTTCGACGCTCATCCCCCGGCCGGTGTCGCGAAACTTGATGCTATACCACGCGGCGTCCTCGCGGCCCTCGACCGTGAGCGTTCCCCCGTCGGGCATCGCGCGCACGGCATTCTTGGCCACGTTGTAGATGATCTGGCGAATCTGGTCGCGGTCGCCCGAGAGGAGCGAGGAGTCGGGCGCGACGTCGGCGGCGATCGCGTGTGCGTCGGAGACCTCGTCGGAAAGGCGGAAGAGATCCAGGACCTCCTGGATGTTGCCGGCCACGTCGAAGAGGGCGACGCGCCGCTCCTGCGGCCGGACGAAGCGCAGGAACTCCTCGAGGATCTTGGACAGGCGGTTCGACTCCGAGACGATGATCTCCATCAGTCGCCGTTCCGCAGCGCCGACCGACAGCTCGTGCGAGAGCACCTGGACGGACCCCGAGATCGAGGCGAGCGGGTTGCGGATCTCGTGCGCGATGCCCGCCGCGAGCTCTCCGACCGCGGCGAGCTGCTCGTTGAACCGCGCCTGACGCTCGAGCTTCTTTACCTCCGTCAGGTCCTGGAACACGACGAGCGCCCCGTCTGCGCCGTCCGGGTCCTTCAAGGCGCGCACCGAGTAGCCGAGCACACGCCTTGACGCGCCGCGCTCGATCTCGACCTCCGCCCGGAACCCCTCGCGGCCGCGCGTGCGTTGCCGGATTTCGTTCCAGTCCGTCGGCAGGTTGAGCCCGATCTCCGAGAGGAGCTTGCCGGTGGCGCGGACGGGCGTGATGCCGAGGATGTCGCCCCCCGCCTGGTTCAGAAACGTCACCCGCTCGCGCGAATCCGCCGTGAGCAGGCCCGAGGACATGGACGCGATCACGTTGGCGTAGAGGGTCTGGATGCGAGAAAGGGCCTTCTGGCGCTGATCGAGCTCTTCCCGGGCGGCGCGCAGCTTCTCGGAGAGGTAGGAAACCATGAAGGCGACGCCGTAGAAGCCGACAACGGTGATCGCGAGGTTGTAGCCGATCCGCTCGACGCCCCAGTGCGGCGCGCCGCCGAGCGCGGGCCGGGGAACGACCTCGTAGGCCGTGAGCTCCACCATGAGCCCGTGCAGCAGGGCCGCGACGGAGGCGATGATGAGGGCGCCGGTGCGGAAGAGCAGGAACGCGGCCCCGCCGATGACGACCAGGTAGAGGAACGTGAAGACCGAGCTCGGGCCGCCCGTGGAGTAAACGAGGGCGCACACGAGGCCGAGGTCGCCCAGGATCTGCAGGTACGCCTCCGCCCGCGTCGGGAGCAGCCGCCCGATGGTCCAGTGAAAGAGCGAGAGGGCGAACGCCGCCGCCCACAGTCCGTAGAGGTAGGAAATGTCGACGTTTTCGGGGGCGGCCCCGGGCATCGGGACCGACGGGCCCGAGCCCGCCTGCACCAGGATCGCGGACAGCAGGATGAGGAAGAGGACGACGACCCGGACCGTCGTCAGCCAGAAGAGCGAGCGCCGGAGGGGGGAGTCGTCCACGTTAGTCGTGAGTCATGAGTTGTGAGTCGTGAGCCGTCGAACTCAAGACTCAGGACTCACGACCAACGACCCGTCTTATCCGATCTTGTTGATCAGCGTGAACATCGGCAGGTACATGGCGATGACGATGCCGCCGATGATGATGCCGAGGATGAAGATCATGACCGGTTCAAGCAGCTTGACGAGGCCGGCGACCGCGATGTCCACCTCGTCCTCATAGAACTCGGCGATCTTGTTGAGCATCGTGTCCAGAGAGCCGGTCTGCTCGCCGACGCCGATCATCTGGACGACCATGTTCGGGAAGACCTCCGAGTCCCTCAGGGGCTCGACGAGAGTCTTGCCGTTCTCGACGCTCTTGCGCGTCGCGGCGATGGCATCTTCGACGATCGCATTACCGGCCGTGCGCGCCGTGATGTCGAGGCTCTCGAGGATCGGCACGCCCGACGAGGTCAGGGTCGCCAGCGTCCGGCAAAACCGCGCCACCGCGATCTTGCGCAGGATCATGCCGATGATGGGCGCCTTCAGCATCGCACCGTCGATAACGCGGCGGCCGCGGTACGTCTGGTAGTAGCGGCGGAAGAAGAAGACGGCGGCCGCGATCCCGATGACGAAGAAGACGAAGTACCGTGCGAGGAAGTTCGAGGCCGCGATGACGACGCGCGTCGGGAAGGGCAGCTCCGCCCCGAGGCTCGTGAACAGGGCGGCGAAGGTCGGGATGACCTTCAGCAGGATGACCGCGACAACGATCGCAGCGATCGTGATGACCGCGATCGGGTAGATCAGGGCCGCCCGGACCTGCGAGCGCAGCTTGACCGCCTTCTCGATGTACGTCGAGAGGCGCTGGAGAATCGTGTCGAGGATACCGCCCGCCTCGCCGGCGGCGACCATATTGACGTAGAGGTCGTCGAAGGCCTTCGGGTGCCGCCGCATGGCGTCGGCAAGCGTCGAGCCCGCCTCGACGTCCTGGCGCACTTGCAGGAGGATCTTCGCGAAATTCTTGTGCTCCTGCTGGTTCGCGAGGATCTCGAGGCACTGCACGAGCGGCAGGCCTGCGTCGATCATGACCGAGAACTGCCGCGTGAACACCGCGAGGGTCTTGGCGGGGACCCGGAACCCCATCTTCGTGAGCGAGATCTCCTTGCCCCGCTCGCGGATGCCGGTGACGACGATGTTCTGCCGGCGCAGGTTCGCCAGCGCGACTTCCTTGGTGTCGGCGACGAGCACGCCCTCCTGGACGAGGCCCGTGCGGTTCCTTCCCTTCCAGACATAGTTCGGCATCGCTTAAGTCCTCTTGCCGGCCGTGGCGGTGGTCGGCACGTTGACGCCGACGCCGCGGTTGATGAGCTCCTGCAGCTCGTCAGGGATCGACGAACGCGAGAGCGCCGCCTCGAGCGTGATCTGCTTCTTCAGGTACAGGGACGCGAGCGACTGGTTGAAGGTCTGCATTCCGAACTTGGCCTGCCCGGACTGCATCGTCGAGTAGATCTGGTGGATCTTGTCCTCGCGGATCAAGTTTCGCACGGCCGGATTCGGCACGAGCA
Source organism: Acidobacteriota bacterium (assembly GCA_031370065.1). Classification (GTDB taxonomy): domain Bacteria; phylum Acidobacteriota; class Thermoanaerobaculia; order UBA5066; family Gp7-AA6; genus DAHUXD01. The sequence continues at coordinate 301 of JANMPW010000402.1, read as the reverse complement.
CTTCGAGCGCCATGACGCGGCCCTTCCCGCTCGAGCGCTCGATCAGCGTCTGGCACATGACGCCCTCGAGCACGAACGAGAGCTGCGTCCGGATCTGGCTCTGCTGGTGGCCCGGGAACACGTCGATGACGCGGTTGATCGACGTGGTGGCGGAATTGGTGTGCAGGGTCGCCATGGTGAGGTGGCCCGTCTCGGCGATGCGCAGCGCGGCCTCGATCGTCTCGAGGTCGCGCATTTCGCCGATGAGGACCACGTCGGGGTCTTCGCGGAGCACCGCGCGCAGGGCGTTCGAAAACGACTG
>JANMPW010000619.1:0-4711 GCA_031370065.1 Acidobacteriota bacterium | reverse complement strand
GTCGGCCGCTACACCGAGTTCCGGTCGGCCGGTTTCACGAGCTGGCATCCGACACGCCGCGAGATGCTGATCTCCACCCGGTTCGGCAACGTCGCCCAGGCCCACCTGGTCAAGTTCCCGGGCGGCGCCCGCACGCAGATGACCTTCTACCCGGATCGCGTCAGCGGCGCCCGGTTCGACCCGAAGTCCGGCAATTCGTTTATCTTCTCCAAGGACACCGGCGGGAACGAGTTCTTCCAGTACTACCGGTACGACTTCTCCGACGGCAGCGTGACGCTCTTAACCGACGGCAAGTCGCGCAACACGGGCGCGAAGTGGTCCAACAGCGGCCAGTGGCTCGCGTACGGCTCGACGCGCCGCACTGGCGACGACGTCGACATCTACGTCGTCGATCCCGCCGATCCCAAAACGGACCGGCGGGTCCTCGAGCTCGCCGGCGGGGGCTGGGAGGTCGCCGACTGGTCGCCCGACGATTCGAAACTCCTCGTGGCCGAGGCCATCTCGATCAACGAGACCTACCTCTGGCTCGCGGACGTCGCGACCGGCGCGAAGACGCTGCTGACGCCGAAGGGCAAGGACAAGGTGGCCTACGGCAACGCGGCGTTCGCCCGGGACGGAAAGGGCCTCTACGTCACGGTCGACGCGGGCTCCGAGTTTCAGCGCCTCGCGTACATGGATCTGGCGACGAAGAAGACTGCCTTCCTGTCGCCGGACGCCGCAGACGTCGACGAGTTCGATCTCTCGCTCGACGGCAAGACGCTGGCGTACGTGACCAACGAAAAAGGCCTCTCGATCATCCACCTTCTCGACGCGGCGTCCCGGCGGGAGATCCCGGGGCCGAAGCTGCCGCTCGGCACCATCGGGGGCCTCCGATGGCACCGGGACGGCGGCGCGATCGGTTTCACGATGGAGACCGCGCGCTCCAACTCCGACGCGTACTCCTACGACGTGAAGACGGGCAAGGTCGACCGCTGGACCTTCAGCGAGCTCGGCGGGCTGAACCCGGAGACCTTCGCAGAGCCCGAGCTCGTCGCGTGGAAGAGCGTCGACGGCCGCGAGATCACGGGCTTTCTTTACCGGCCGGACGCGAAGAAGTTCCCCGGCAAGCGGCCGGTGACGATCGAGATCCACGGCGGGCCGGAAGGGCAGTCGCGGCCGGATTTCCTCGGCATCTGGAACTACATCGTCAACGAGCTCGGCGTGGCGGTCATCCTGCCCAACATCCGCGGCTCCTCGGGCTACGGGAAGACGTTCCTCCAGCTCGACAACGGCTTCCTCCGGGAGGGCGCCTACAGGGACATCGGCGCGCTCTTCGACTGGATCCGGACGCGCCCGGATCTCGACGCCGATCGCGTGATGGTCGGGGGTGGCAGCTACGGCGGCCACATGACGCTCGCGGTCGCATACCTCTACAGCGACCGGATCCGCTGCGCCGTTGACGTCGTTGGCCCGTCGAACCTCGTGACGTTCCTCGAGAACACGTCCGGGTACCGGAGGGACCTGCGGCGTGTGGAGTATGGCGACGAGCGCGATCCGAAGATGCGGGCGTTCCTCGAGAAGATCGCGCCCATGACCAACGCCGAGAAGATCCAGAAGCCGCTTTTCGTCATCCAGGGCTTCAACGACCCCCGCGTCCCGCGGACCGAGTCCGAGCAGATGGTCGCCCGGATCCGCAAGACCGGCACACCCGTCTGGTACCTCATGGCAAAGGACGAGGGCCACGGCTTCGCGAAGAAGGGGAACAGGGACTTCGAGTTCTACGCGACGGTGCTGTTCATGAGGGAGTTCCTGCTCAAGTAGGACTGTGGTGTGAGGAGGACAGGCCGCGGTCACGCCGGTGGGGTCGAGCCACTGGCTCCCGGTGTGGCCACCCGACCAGTCATGACCATATATGGTTATAATATGGTCATGAAGCAGGTCAAGACCGCGGAGCTCAAGGCAAAGCTGAGCGAGTACCTCCGCCTGGTGCGGCGCGGGGAGTCGGTGACGGTGCTCGACCGGGAGCAGCCGATCGCTCGGATCGTGCCGTACGTGTCCGGACCGGCGCTGCGCGTACGGCCCGGGCGTCGGAGCGCTCCACGACTTGGCGACGTGCCGCTCCCCCGGCCGCTCGGCGTGAAGTCGGACGTGGTGGCGATGCTCCTCGCCGACCGGCGGCGGCGTTGATTGCGTACATCGACGCCTCGGTCCTCCTGCGGCTCGTTTTTGACCAGACGGAAAGGTTGCGAGAGTGGCGAGAGATCGATCTGGGTGTCGCGAGCGCCCTTGTCGAGGTCGAATGCCTTCGGACGGTGGACCGGTTGCGACTCGGCGACACCCTGTCCGACGGCAAGATCGCCGCGCTCCGCGCAGAGATTTACCGTCTCGTCGAGGAACTGGACTGCGTGGAGGTTGATCGATCGGTGCTGGCGCGCGCCTCTCAGCCGCTGTGGACGGGCCTCGGGACCCTCGATGCGATTCACCTGGCCACGGCCCTCTTGTGGCGGGAGACAAGCGGCGAGGCCATCGTCATGGCGACGCACGACAAGGCGCTCGGGCGCGCCGCACGCGCCCACGGGATGGACGTCGTCGGAGCTTAGTCGCCCTCCACGATCGCCTCGGCTTCGATCTCCACGAGCATGTCGGGGTCGATGAGGCGAGCAACCTCGACCATCGTCGCCGCCGGACGGATCTTTCCGAAGAACTCGCCGTGGGCGCGGCCGATCTTCTCCCAGTCGGCGATGTTCGTCACGTACATCCGCGTGCGGACGACGTCCTCGAGGCGCGCGCCGGCCTTTTCGAGCGCGGACTGGATATTGCGGAGCGTCTGCACGGCCTGAACGTAGGCGTCGCCCGCCCCCACGATCGCGCCGTCGGGGCCGGTGGCGGTCGTGCCCGAGACATGGACGACGTTGCCGACGCGAACGGCGCGCGAGTAGCCGACCACGGGCTCCCAGGGGGCCCCGCTCGAGATGTTCCGGCGCGAGCCCATCAGCGCCCCGACGCCACCGCCGCGTCGCCGAGGAAACGGTCCTTGAGGTCGCGCCACCCGGGTTGGGCCATGTAGCGCCGCAGCGCGTCGTTGATCGGTTCGCGCAGGGGGCTGCCGTTCGGCAATGGAAATGCGAGGTCCTGGTGGTCGAACGTACCGGGGAGCACCTCGAACCGCTTCTGCGGGTCCCGTTCTGCGTAGTAGCCCAGGACGGCGGCCCCGTAGACGACGGCGTCCACCTGCTTTTTGGCGAGGGCCTCGAGAGCGTCCGGCGTCGTCGCATAGACGCGCCGCCGGATGTTCTCGCGCCGCAGGAAGTCCGCGGCTGCAGAGCCCTCGATCGTGCCGACGATGGAGGTGCGCAGGCCGGCGGCCCCGCGGACCTGGCCGAGCTCGGCCAGCGCGAGCTTGGCCGTGACGAAGGCGGTCAACGCCGTCACGAGGACGAGGCTGACCGACATCCAGAGGAGGGCCACGATCCTCCCCCAGAACGTGATCGGCACCTTGTCGCCGTACCCGACGCCCACCGTGGTCACGCCGGACCACCAGAAGCCCGAGCCGAGGCCGGGCAGCACGCCGCCGGAGAACTGCGGATTGCGGCGCCGCTCCAGCAGCCAGATGGCCGCGCCCGCGAGGAACGTGAGGACCGCGATCGCGGCGTACAGCCGCAGGGCGGACGGCGTGGCCAGCGCCCGGGCGACCGTCATCCAGCGGTCCTCGTCGGTGCCCCGGCGCACGGCGATGCCGGTCTCGACCGAGAGAAACGAGTGGCTGAAATCGAGCAGCTGCTGCCGCGCGACCGTGGCCGCGAACGGGGCCACGGACATGTCGAGGCGGTCGTGGGCGATGTCGTCGAGGATGGCGTCCGGCGACGCCTCGCCGAGGCGGTAGCTCAGGTTCAGCTCGCTCGCGATCTCCTTCCAGAGGTCGATCGTGAGGCCGCGCCATTCGCCGCTGGCGGTGCGCATGGCGTAGGGCGGCGCCTCGAAGACTCCGACGCGCCACTGCCGGTCGGGCAGCGGACTCCTCGCGGGTTCCGCGGCCTCGGCCGCGACGGCCGCCAGCAAGACACCGACGACCAGGGCCGCCCGCCAGAGTCTCATCGCTCCCCCGTCAGCGCTCCAGGTACGTGTAGCGCGGAAACACTTCCTCGAACTCGCGGTAGATCGCCCGCGACTCGTCCTTCTTGAGCGCGCGCCCGGCGACGCGGCGCAGCTGTTTGCCGATCGCGTCGAGCATCCCGGCCCGGTCGTAGTCCATGTACTCGAGGACCCGCTCGCAGGATTCGCCGGGCCGGACGTCCTCGATGTGCGCCTTGCCCTGCTCGTCGACCGTGACGAGCACCTCGTTGACTTCTCCGAACAGGTTGTGCAGGTCTCCGAGCACGTCCTGGTACGCCCCCATCAGGCAGACCCCGACGAAGTAGGGCTCTCCGCTCCGGAGGGTGTGGAGGGCGAGCGTTTCCTTGATGTCGCGCAGGTCGATGAACTTCTCGATCTTGCCGTCCGAGTCGCAGGTGATGTCGGCGAGCGTGCCGAGCTCGGTCGGCCGCTCGTTCAACCGATGGATGGGAAGAATGGGGAAGAGCTGGTCGATCGCCCAGATGTCGGGCAGCGACTGGAACACGGAGAAGTTCAGGACGTACTTGTCCGCGAGCATCGTCTCCATGTCCTCGAACTCCTCGGGGACCTCCTTCAGGGTCTTGAGATTCCTGTGGATCTTCTCGCAGATCTGCCAGAA
>JANMPW010000618.1:0-3208 GCA_031370065.1 Acidobacteriota bacterium | reverse complement strand
GAGAGGCCGACCTCGCGGCCGAGAAGCGCGGCGCGGACGGCGTCTTCCGCGTTGTAGCAGCCGGCGGTGTTCGGCAGGAGCGTCATGCCTTTGGGGATGAAGTCGAGCAGCGACTCCCTCGAGCGGTCGGTCAGGTTCACGCGGCGCACGGCGACCGTGACGATCTCGGCCTCCGATTCCTCGAGCGCCGCCTTCATGAGCGGGAAGGTCGCGTACTTGCCGGTGCCGACGATCAGGCGCGACCGGAACGGCCGCCCGCCGAAAACGAAAGGATCGGCCGTCGCCGCGGGCGCGACCAGGGGCTCGAGCGTCATTGGGTCGGCCATGGGGAAATCCTATGCCCTTACCGGGTCGATGAGGAAAACGTTGTCGATCAGGCGCGTCTTCCCGAGCCGCACGGCGGCGGCGAGCGCGACTCCGGGAATGACCTTGTCCGCGGTCCGCATCGTCTCGGCGTGCACCGTCTCCACGTAGTCCACCCGGAGACCGGAGGCTTCGAGCTGCTTTCGGGCGTCTTCCTCGATCTGCCGCGGGTCGGTGGCGCCGGCGGCCGCGCGGCCCCGGGCGGCGAAAAGGGTGCGCGAGAGGTCCGCCGCGCGCAGACGCTCATCGGCCGAGAGGTACGCGTTGCGCGAGGACATCGCGAGGCCGTCGGCCGCGCGCACCGTCTCGCCGATGACGAGCCGAACGGGCAGATCGAGGTCGCGGATCATGCGGAGGATGACGGCAACCTGCTGCAAGTCCTTGCGCCCGAAGACCGCGACATCGGGCAGCACGCGCAGAAAAAGCTTCGCGACGACGGTGGCGACTCCGCGGAAGTGTCCCGGCCGGCACGCGCCCTCCCCGCCCTCGGAGACACTGGAGACCTCGACGGCCGTGGAGAAGTCCGGCGGGTAGAAGGCGGCGGGGTCGGGCAGATACACGACGTCCGCGCCCTCCTTCTCGAGCAGGCGCGCGTCGTCCTCCTCGCGCCGCGGGTAGCGGGCGAGGTCCTCGCCCGGCGCAAACTGCAGCGGGTTGACGAAGATCGAGACGACCGTCAGTCCGCCTTCGCGTTTGGCCAGGCGCACGAGCGAGAGATGCCCCTCGTGCAGCGCTCCCATCGTCGGGACCAACGCGATCGGCCGCGCGGCCATGCGCGACTGGGCGACGAGCTCGCGCAGGGGTGCGAGCGTGCGTACGGTTCTCATCGACGGGGTTCTCCGATGATGGAGGAAAGAGACGTCCGGGAGTCCGGCACCCTCTCCCGGCGGGAGAGGGTTGGGGTGCGGGAAGTGCTCAATGAACCTGGCGCAGCGTCGGTTTGACGCCCGTGAACGATTCTTCCTTCGACGGGAACGCGCCGCTCTTGACATCCTGCGTGAAGGCGCGCGCGGCGCCCTCGATGACGGAGGCGAGGTCGGCGTAGCGCCGGACGAACTTCGGCCGCAGGTCGCGCGTGAGTCCCACGACGTCGTGGAAGACGAGCACCTGGCCGTCGCAGCCCGAGCCCGCGCCGATGCCGAGCGTCGGAATCGCGATCTCCTGCGTGATCTCGGCGGCGAGCGAGTCCGGGACGCATTCGAGCACGATCGCGAAGCAGCCGGCCTGGGCGAGCGCCTGCGCGTCGTCGCGGATCTGGCGCGCCGAGTCCGCCTCGCGGCCCTGGACCTTGAAGCCGCCGAACTTACGGTAGGACTGCGGCGTGAGGCCGACGTGTCCCATCACCGGGATGTCGGCGGCGAGGATCGCCTCGACAGCCGGGAGAATGCGGCGGCCGCCCTCGAGCTTGACCGCTGCCGCGCCGCCTTCGGCGAGGAAGCGGCCGGCGTTCTCGACGGCGCGCGCGGGCTCGGCCTGGTAGGAAAGGAAGGGCATGTCGCCGACGACGACGGCGCGTTTCGTCGCGCGCGCGACGGCCCGCGTATGGCGCACCATCGAGTCCATCGTGGCCGTCAGCGTGTTCGGCTCGCCATAGATCGCCATCTCGACCGAGTCGCCGACGAGCAGGACGTCCAGGCCGGCCGCGTCCAGCAATGCCGCCGTCGGCGCGTCGTAGGCGGTCATCATCGCGATGCGCTCGCGGCCCTTGGCCGCGACGAGCTGCGGGATGGAGAGGGGTTCCTGATCCGGAAGGATGGCCATCGTTCGCTCCTTTTCCTTTCGGTCGACGTCCCGAAGATCGGGATCGCCGCCGCAAAGGGCGAGAGGGGAATTATATCGGGGTCAGACCTTGAATTTGTACTTCCGGGAGCCGAATCAGGGCCGATTCAAAGTCTCAGCCCGCTCCGATCAGGCCCCCAGCCGCCAGCGCTCGACCAGCTCCCGGGGCGATAGGACCGCCACCCCGCGACGCGCTCGCGCAGGGTAGTGGCGCAGGTTGCCTGTAACGAGCGGACAGGCCGCAGCGGCGGCCACCGCAAGAAACGCGGCATCATCGGGATCAGGCAGGTCGAGCGGCCACGGCGGGGCCGCGACCTCCAGCCCCACGAGTTCGAGCGAGCCGAGGAGCCTTTCAACGGCCGCTCCCGGGAGACGGAGCTCCGGCGGGTGAAGGACGTCTTCGTACTCGGCGAGAATCTGGAAGTCGAAGACCGGCTGGATGTCGCCCGCGAGGGCCGCCTCGACGATGCGAGCCGGCGGGCCATTTGCGCTGAGTATTCCCGAAACGAGGACGTTCGTATCGAGAACGACCTTCACGCGTGCGAACGGCGGCGTGCCTTGCGGGTCCGGGCGATGATCCCGTCAATCTTCGCGGCCCCCAGGCGATCGAGGCCCGCCTCCTTCGCTCGGCGGCGGATTTCCCGCAGCGCGCGAAGGCCGCGGGCGCGCCGGACCATTTCCAACGCCTCATCGAGGGAATCTCCGTCCACTTTGAGCAGGATGGCGACCGGGCGGCCGTTGGAGGTCAGCAGGGCCTCGCCCGCGTCCGCGAGAGCCTTCTGAGCCTGCCGAGGACGGGTGCGAAAGTCGCGGATGGTCAGCGTCTTCACGGAGAGAGTGTAGCACTCACGGGTGACAATTGTCACCCGCCGCCTCCGCTAGTGTCCTGTAACCGAAGTCACGATACCAATCTCTTCGCTCGAAAGATGCAAGAAGGCCCAAGAGCGAGGGCCACGGTGGTTGTCAGAAACCGCATGGCGCTATCGAAACTTCGGTGACAGAACACTAGCGGGGAGCGCTCCCCGCCGGGACGTAGTACTGGACGCCCTTCTTCACCTTCTGGATC
>JANMPW010000584.1:0-5886 GCA_031370065.1 Acidobacteriota bacterium | reverse complement strand
GACGAGTCCGAGCCGGGCACGTTCAAGGATCGCCTCCTCATGGAAGAAGACCCGCACCAGTTGCTCGAGGGGATGATCATCGCCGCGTACGCCCTCAAGTGCCGGACGTCCTACATCTACATCCGCGGCGAGTTCTACCTCGGTGCGCGCGTCCTCGAGGCCGCGGTTGCCGAGGCGTACGCGAAAGGGTTCCTCGGCGAAAACATCCTCGGCTCCGGCTACGCGCTCGACATCACCGTCCACCGCGGGGCCGGCGCCTACATCTGCGGCGAGGAGACGGGCTTGATCGAGAGCCTCGAGGGCAAGCGCGGCCAGCCGCGGATCAAGCCTCCCTTCCCCGCCGTGCACGGCGTCTTCGGATGCCCCACGATCGTCAACAACGTCGAGACGCTCGTGTGCGTGACGCACATCGTCAACAACGGGTCCGAGTGGTTCGCGAAGATCGGGCGCAACGAGAAGAACACGGGCCCCAAGCTTTATTGCCTCTCGGGCCAGGTCAACCGCACCGGCGTCTTTGAGGCTCCGATGGGCCTGCAGCTGAAGGAGCTCATCTTCGGCGACGCCTACGGGCGCGGCATGAAGGGCGGCCGGAAGCTCAAGGCCGTCATTCCCGGCGGGGCCTCCGCCAACATGCTCACGGCCCTCGAGATCGAGGACTGCTGCCTGGACTTCGACGACCTCGCCGCCAAGGGCTCGATGCTCGGCTCGGCGGCGATCATCGTCATGAACGAGGACACCTGCATCGTGAACGCCGCCCGGAACCTCTCGAAGTTCTTCGCCCACGAGTCCTGCGGCCCGTGCACGCCCTGCCGCGAGGGCACGCCCTGGCTCTACAGGGTCCTTTCCCGGATCGAGGACGGCGAGGGCCGGCCCGAGGACATCGAGCTGCTCGAGCGAATCTGCGGCCAGATGGCCAACGGCATGACCATCTGCGTCTTCGCCGACGCCGCGATCGCGCCGCCGCTCTCCTCCGTGCAGAAGTTCCGCGACGAATACCGCTACCACGTCGAGCACAAACGCTGCATGGTCGGCTGGAAGGCCGCGCTGGTGAACGCATGAGCGGAAACGCTTCCACGCCGCCCCCTCCCCCGCAGAAAGACACCTTCACGGTCCTCTTCGACGGCAAGCCCATCGAGGTCTCGAAGAACCTGAACCTCATCGACGCCGCGAAGCTCGCGGGCGTGGACATCCCCCACTTCTGCTATCACCCGCGGCTCTCGGTCGTCGGACAGTGCCGCATGTGCCTCGTCGAGATCGAAGGGCTGCCGAAAATCCAGGCGGCCTGCACGGTGCCGCTGCGCGAGGGTCTCTCGGTCAAGACGACGACCGACAAGGTCAAGAGCTCGCGCGCGGCCAACATGGAGTTCCTCCTCATCAACCACCCGCTCGACTGCCCCATCTGCGACCAGGCCGGCGAGTGCACGCTCCAGGACAACTCGTTCGGCTATGGGCAGCAGCTCTCCAACTACGACGAGGCCAAGCGCCAGTACCCGACCTTCGAGCGAACGATGATCGGCCCCCACGTCGTCGCGGACATGACCCGCTGCATCCAGTGCACGCGCTGCATCCGCTTTACCCAGGAGATCGCCGGCACGAGCGAGCTGACCTTCCTCGACCGCGGCGGCCGCACGCTCGTGTGGACGCACGACGGCCAGCCCCTCGCCAACGACTGGTCCGGCTGCGCCGCGGACGTCTGCCCCGTGGGCGCCCTGACCGTGCGCGATTTCCGCTTCCGCAGCCGCGTCTGGTACCTCCACAAGACCAGGTCCGTCTGCCCCGGCTGCAACGTCGGCTGCAACGTCTCGATCGAGTCCAAGGACGACGTCGTCTACCGGTTCCTGCCGCGGTTAAACCCCGCCGTCAACGACTACTGGCTGTGCGACCACGGGCGGTTCCTTTCGGAATCGCTCAACGCCCGCGACGTTCACAAGGCCTCGATCCGCGAGGGGAACGACGTGCGGGACACGATCGTTCCGGCCGCGATCGAGCGGGCCGCCCGCGAGATTCGCGCCGTAATCGAAAAGACGGGCCCCTCCGGCCTCTTCTTCCTCGGCTCGGCGCACCTGTCCAATGAAGAGAACTTCCTCCTGCGCAAGCTTGCGGACCACCTCGCCTGTTCCAACCGCGACGTGGTGGTCGACAAGTCACGCGTGCGCAAAATTAAGTCGCAGACCGAGTGGGTCGAGGGCGACGACGCGGCCCCGAACTTTCGCGGCGCGCGCGACATGGGAATGTCCCCGGGCAAGAACGGTTTCGGCCTCGACGCCGTCCTGGCGGGCAAGGCCTCCCCCGAGGTGATCGTCGTCTCGGACGCGGCCTTCGCCGGGCTCGCGGATGACCCCGATCAGGTCGCGCAGCTGCGCCGGGCCAGGTTCCTGGTCGTGGCCGCCCGCAACGGAAACGCCCTGACCAGGAGCGCCGACGTCGTGCTGCCCGCGGCATCCCTGTCGGAGAAGGAAGGGACGTTCACGAACGTCCAGGGCCGCGTCCAGAAGTTCGAGCGCGCGTTCCTGCCGAAGCCCCCGGTGCGCGCGCACTGGGAGCATCTCCTGATGCTCGCGACCGCGCTCGGATACGGCGACCGCAACTGGACGCCCGCGGACCTGCTGCGACAGATCGCCGGCGAGGTCGAGGGCTACCGGGCCATCAAGGAGCAGGAGCTCGAGGGCGGCGCACTCCTGAAGAAGGGCGACTTCGCGTGGGCGGGGACGCTTTGACGTTTCTCGACTGGGCAATCGTCGCCCTGCGCGTGGCCCTGCCGGTGCTGCTGCTGCCGCTCTTCGTCGTGCCGCTCACCTGGCTCGAGCGGCGCGGGGCCGCCTTCATCCAGGACCGCCCGGGGCCCAACCGGGTCGGGCCTTTCGGCCTCGTCCAGCCCATCGCGGACATGATCAAGATGTTCTTCAAGGAGGCGATCACGCCCACGAGCGCCGACCGCTTCCTCTACCTGCTCGCGCCGGCCATCGCCGTGTTCGCGGCTCTCTCGACTTTCGCGGTCGTGCCCTACGGCTCCATCATCCACGTCGCCGGCCGCGAGATCCCGATGATCGGGGCGGATCTCTCGATCGGGATCCTCTACATCTTCGCCATCACCTCGCTCTCGGTCTACGCCATCGTGCTGGCGGGCTGGGCGTCCAACAGCAAGTTCTCGCTCATGGGCGGGATCCGCTCGAGCGCGCAGATCATCTCGTACGAGCTGGCGATGACGACGGCCGCGGCCGGCGTGATCCTGGCGTCGAGCTCCTTCCGGCTCTCGGACGTGATCGCGATGCAGCAGAGAACGTGGCTCGGGGTCATCCCGCAATGGAACGTCATTCCGCAGTTCTTCGGCTTCGTCGTCTTCTTCATCTCGGCCTTCGCCGAAACGAACCGCCTGCCCTTCGATCTTCCGGAGGCGGAAGCCGAGCTCGTGGCCGGGTACCACACCGAGTACTCCGCGATGCGGTTCGGCGCGTTCCAGATGGCCGAGTACGTCAACGTCATGGTGGTCTCGGCAATCACGACGACGCTGTACTTCGGCGGCTGGTCGCTTCCCGGTTTTCACCCGCAGGGGGTCCTCGGCGCCCTCGCTTCGCTCTTGATCTTCATGGCGAAGTCCTTCTTTTTCGTGTGCGTCTTCATCTGGGTCCGATGGACCCTGCCCCGCTTCCGGTACGACCAGCTCATGAAGATCGGCTGGAAGGCGCTCTTGCCGCTCGCGCTCGCAAACCTTCTCTGGATCGCGGCGCTCGAGATCTGGAGGATGCGGGCATGACCGCGGGGCGCGTGATCTTCGACCTGGCCGCGGCGGCCGCCATCGTCTTCTCCGGGCTGATGGTCGTCGGCCGCAATCCGGTCAGGAGCGTCCTCTCGCTCGTCGTCGCGTTCTTCGCCCTCGCGGTCTGCTTCGTGCTGCTGCTCGCGCCGTTCATCGCGGCGCTGCAGGTGATCGTCTACGCGGGAGCGATCCTGGTCCTCTTCCTCTTCGTGCTGATGCTCTTGAACGTCGGCCGGGAGCAGCCGGCGAAGACGGGCCACCCGATTCAGACCGTTCTCGGCAGCGCCGCCGTGCTCGTCTTCGCGGGCCTGCTGCTCGGAATGTTTCGCAGCAGCGGCGCCCGTATTCCGACGCCGGCCGACCCGGTCGCGCCGTCCGTGCTCGGGGACCCGGCGGCTCTCGCGCGCCTCCTCTACTCGGACTACCTGCTCCACTTCGAGGCGATCTCGATCCTGCTGCTGGCCGCCCTCGTCGGGGCCTTCGTCCTCGCCCGGCGGGAGAGCGCGTCGTGATCGGGTCTATTCCGCTCTCCGACGTGCTCCTCGTCTCCGGCGCGCTCTTCTCGATCGGCATCGCCGGGGCGCTGCTGCGCCGCAACGCGATCCAGATCTTTCTCTCGATCGAGCTCATGATGAACGCCGCGAACCTCGCCATCATCGGCTACGGCGCCGCGCTCGGCACGCGCGAGGGCCAGATCATCGTGTTCTTCGTCATCGCCATCGCCGCCGCGGAGGCCGCCGTGGGCCTGGCGATCTTCGTCGCCCTTTTCCGCCATACCGAGACGATCGACGTGAACAAGATCAACCTGCTCAAGTGGTGAGGCGGACGCAGGAATGACGCTGCCGCTCTGGATCCTCCCCGTGATCCCGCTGGCGGGCTTTGCCATCAACGGGCTGCTCGGCACGCGCCTGGGCAAGTCCTTCGTGACCGCCGTCGGCTGCGGCGCCGCGGGCCTCGTGACGCTCGCCGCCTACAGCCGGCTGATCCCGTTCGCGTCGGGGGACCACGCCACGGTCATCGAGCCCGTGGTGAGTTGGATCGCGGTCGCAAACCTGTCGATCGACATCTCGTTTCGGCTGGATCCGCTCTCGGCGCTCATGCTTTCGTTCGTCACTTTCGTGGCTTTTCTCATCCACATCTACGCCATCGGGTACATGCACCACGAGTCGACCGACGCGGGGTACGCCCGGTTCTTCGCGTACCTGAACCTGTTTCTCTTCGCGATGCTGACACTCGTGCTGGCCGAGAGCTTCCCGCTCATGTTCGTCGGATGGGAAGGAGTCGGCCTCTGCTCGTACCTGCTCGTCGGCTACTACTTCGACCGTGAGTACGCGGCCGCGGCCGGCCGCAAGGCGTTCCTCGTCAACCGGATCGGCGATTACGGGTTCCTTCTCGGCATGTTCGGGATTTTCGCGACCTTCGGCTCGCTCAACTACTCGGAGGTCTTCAAGAAGGCCGCGGAGCAGCCGGCAGAGTTTTCGCCGGCGCTGGCGGCCATTTGCCTCTGTCTCTTCGTCGGCGCGATGGGCAAGAGCGCCCAGGTTCCGCTCTACGTCTGGCTGCCGGACGCGATGGCCGGTCCGACTCCCGTCTCCGCCCTCATCCACGCCGCGACGATGGTCACGGCGGGCGTCTACATGGTGACGCGCTGCAACGTGCTGTTCCGGCTCGCCCCCGAGGTCATGCTCTTCGTGGCCGTGATCGGCTGCTTCACCGCCCTCTTCGCGGGTACGATCGCCGTCGCGCAGAACGACCTGAAGAAGATCCTCGCATATTCGACGATCTCCCAACTCGGCTATATGTTCCTGGCCTGCGGCGTGGGCGCCTTCTCGGTCGGGATGTTTCACGTCATGACACACGCCTTCTTCAAGGCCTGCCTCTTCCTCGGCGCCGGCTGCGTTATGCACGCGATGTCCGGCGACCTCGACATCCGCCACATGGGCGGTCTCAAGGCGAAGATGCCGATCACGTTCTGGACTTTTCTGGCGGCGACGCTCGCGATTGCCGGCATCCCGCCCTTTGCCGGATTCTTCTCCAAGGACGCGATCCTCGCGAGCTCCTTCGAGGCGCCGGGCCTGGGCAAGCTGCTCTGGTTCGTCGGCCTCTTCACCGCCGGCCTGACCGCCTTC
>JANMPW010000580.1:0-3322 GCA_031370065.1 Acidobacteriota bacterium | reverse complement strand
TCGCGGCCTACCTCGCGGCCGGGCGGGGCCTGCGTCCGACGAAGGTCGAAGTCGTCACCGCGTCGGTGGTCACCGAGGGCCAGGCCACGACGCTGCTCTCGGCCACCGGCTATGTCGAGGCCGAGCGCAAGGCGGACCTCTCGCCGAAGATCACGTCGCGCATCACCGAGTTGAACGTCACCGAGGGGACCCGCGTGAAGAAGGGCGATGTCATCGCGCGCCTGGACTCGACGGACCTGGATGCCCAGCTCGCGGAGGCAAGAGCGAACTGGGTCAACGCTCAGGCGGAGCTGGCGCGCCAGAAGAACCTCTTCGACCAGGGCCTCAACACGAAATCCGCGCTCGACGCCGCGGTCGCGACTGAGGCCGCCAATCACGCTCGGGTGCGCTACGTGGAGGCGCTGCTCGACTACACGATCATCCGCGCGCCCTTCTCCGGCGTGATCACGGCCAAGCGCGCGTTTGTCGGCGAGGCGGTGTCGCCGTTCGGCTCCTCGCCCTCGGGCGGCGGCTCGGGCGGTGCGGTCGCGACGATCGTGGAGTTCTCGTCGCTCTACGTCGGCGCGGACGTGAACGAGGCGAACCTCTCGAAGCTCGGAAAGAACCAGCCGGCCGAGATCACGCTCGACGCGGTGCCCGACAAGGTCTTCCACGGGAGGCTGCGCCAGATCGTGCCGGCGGCCGACCGTCAGAAGGCCACGGTGCGCGTCAAGGTCGCCTTCCTGGACGCCGACGACCGGGTGTTGCCGGACCTGTCGGCGCGCGTCGCCTTCACGACCGAGCCGACGCAGGGCAAGGAGGCCCGGTCGCGCGTGGTGATTCCGAAGGCGGCCCTGACGAGCTTGGATGGCAAGACGGGCGTCTTCCGCATCGTCGAAGGCAAGGCCGCGTTCACGCCCGTCACCGCGGGCGGAGACGTCCAGGGCCAGGTCGAAGTGGCGCACGGCCTCCAGGGTGGAGAGCGCCTGATATCGCTCTCGGGAGGATTGCGGTTGAAGGACGGCGACAAGGTGCGCGCGCAAGGACAGGAAAACTGAGCATGGCCGAGCCCTTGATTCGGATCGAGCACGTCGAGAAGGTCTACCACCGGGATCAGATCGAGATTCCCGTTCTCATGGGCTTGGACCTCGGCATCCCGGAGGGCGAGTACGTCGCGTTGATGGGGCCCTCGGGATCGGGAAAGACGACGCTCTTGAACCTGATCGCGGGGATCGACCAGCCGACGCGCGGTCGGATCGTGGTTGCGGGCCGCGACATCGCCACGATGGGACAGACCGAGCTCGCGCGGTGGCGGTCGAACACGATCGGCTTCATCTTCCAGCTCTACAACCTGCTGCCGGTCCTGACGGCTTTCGAGAACGTGGAGCTGCCGCTCCTGCTCACCCGACTGAAAAAAGCCGAGCGGAAGAAGCACGTCGAAACCGCGCTTTCGATCGTGAGTCTCGCGGACCGGATGGACCACTATCCGCGCCAGCTCTCGGGCGGCCAGGAGCAGCGCGTCGCGATCGCGCGGGCGATCGTGTCGGACCCGAAGATCCTCGTCGCCGACGAGCCCACGGGCGACCTCGACGCGAAGTCGGGCGACGAGATCCTCGAGCTGCTGCGGCGGTTGAACGAGGAGTTCGGCAAGACGATCGTCATGGTCACGCACGATCCCAGGGCGGCGGCCCGCGCCCACCGCATGATCCACCTCGACAAGGGCGTGCTCCACACCGACGAGCGCACGGGCACGATGAGGTCCGTATGAAGTACTTCCGACTGGTCTGGAAGAACGTCTTCCGTAAGAAGCTGCGGACGACGCTGACGGCGAGCTCGATCGTCCTGGTGCTCGTGCTCATCGTCATCCTCACCTCTCTCCTCCAGGCCATGGAGGCCGACCCGTCGGGTGGCCGCGGGGCCAACCGGCTCGTCGTGCAGCACGCGACGGGGCTCGGCAACTTCCTGCCGCTCTCGCAGCGCCTGCGGATCGAGCAGATCCCAGGCGTGGTCGCCGTCTCGCCGCAGACCTGGTTCGGCGGCGTCTACAAGGACGACAAGCCGGAGAACTGGATCGGCCAGCTCTCGTCGGACCCCGAGATCTACTTCGACAAGGTCTTCGACGACGCGACGATCGATCCGGCCGTCAAGGCCGAGTGGAAAGCGACGCGCAACGGCTTCGTCGCCGGGCAAAAGATTGCCGACAAGTTTCACTGGAAGAAGGGCGAGCACATCATCCTGCGCGGGACCTACATTCCCGTCAATCTCGACTTGGTGTACGTCGGGCCGTTCAGCGCCGGGGACGAAACCAACGTCTTTTTTCACAACGAGTACCTGAACCAGGCGGACTGGTTCGGGGCGAATAAAGTCACGGGTATCTACTACCTCAAGGTCGACAGTGGCGAGAACGTGCCCCGGGTCGCGGCCGCCATCGACAAGATGTTCGAGAACAGCGACGCGCCGACGAAAACGCTGACCGAAAAGCAGTTTCAGCTCTCCTTCATGGAGATGATGGGCAACGTGAAGTTTCTGATCCACGGAATCTCACTGATCATCCTCTTTGCCGTGACGCTGATCGTGGCCAACACGGTGGCCATGTCGGCGCGCGAGCGCGTGACCGAGATCGCGGTGATGCGCACGCTGGGTTTCGGCCGCGGCCACATCCTGGGGTTCATCCTCTCGGAGTCGGTTCTCATGTCGCTTCTCGGCGGCTTACTCGGCGTTCTGCTGGCAAAGCTCTTTTTCATTCCGATGCTGCTCGCAGTCGGGAACAAGACCGCCATCTCGATCTGGCTGGTCAACTTCCGGGTGACGCCCCAGACCCTCGCGCTGGCGTTCGGCGTTTCTGTGGGCGTCGGAATCCTCGCCGGCTTCGCGCCGGCCCTTCGGTCCTCGCGTCTGCGCATCGTGGACGGACTGAGGCAGGTGGTTTAGTCATGGCGATACCCCTCAAGTACAACTTCCGCAATCTCGTCGCGCGCAAGGTGTCGACCGGGATGACCGCGTTCGTCATCGGCCTCGTCGTGGCGGTGTTCCTGTGCGTGTTGGCGCTCGTCCAGGGCGTGACGCGCACTCTGTCGGTGACGGCCTCGACCCGCAACGTCCTGACGATGCGCGTGGGCTCTCAGGCCGAGATGCAGAGCGTCATCACGCGGGACCAGGCCGACCAGATCCAGGCCCTCGGCGGCATCGAGCGCAGCGCCGCCGGGAAGCCCTACGTGTCTCCGGAGCTCCTGACGCTGATCAACGTGCCGCGTTCCGATGGCAAGTCGAGCTCGAACGTGCAGGTCCGCGGCATGGCGCCGATCGGCGTGGAGATGCGGCCGGCGGTCAAGATCGTGGACGG
>JANMPW010000569.1:0-1556 GCA_031370065.1 Acidobacteriota bacterium | reverse complement strand
GATGATGTTCAGGCAATCCGAGCCGGGCCCGAAATAGGTCCGGGCCCCCTCGAGCGGCATGACCGGGCGGCCGAGGCGATCGTGGAGAACGACGCGCCGCGGAGCCGTAGCGAACGCCTGCTCGACCAGCCGCGTGGGAATCCGGACGCGATTGCCCTCCGACACCGCCGCGCCCGCGCGCCGGACGAGTTCGACCGCCTCCGGCTCGAAGAGCCGAACTCCCGTGCGCTCGAGAATCTCGAGGCTCGCGGCGTGCAGACTTTCGCACTGCTCGGGCGTCAGCCGGGCAAACGCGGCTCCGGGTTGACTCGGGGTCAGGTTCCGATCTGACATTCGGATCCAGTGTCGTGCAGCACGCGCGTTGCGGAGTGATGCGTTTGCATTACGCGAGACGCTCCGGGATCGGTGGTGCTGATACGATTCGCGCACCGTTTTGGGGGAGGCGTCGCCATGCGCATGGATCGTTTCCAGATGGAACGCACCCAGTGCCTCTACGAGAACGAGGTGAAGTGGAACATCTCGGAGAGCGGCGTCAGGCCCCTGCGGGTGGAGGAGCTGCTCGAGGGTGAAGCGGGCCGGGCGGAGTTTCTCGGCTCCACGCTGAGGTACCCGGAGTCGAACGGCTCCCGCCTCCTGCGCGAGCGCATCGCGCAGTTCTACCCGGGCGCGACGGCCGACAACGTGCTCGTCACGACGGGCTGCTCCGAGGCGAACTACACGACCCTCTGGGGGCTGCTGGAGAAGGGCGACCGGGTCGCCGTCATGATCCCGAACTACATGCAGTCCTGGGGCCTCGCGCGGGCCTACGCCGGCCGGACGGATGCGTACCGTCTCGTCGAGAAGCGGCGGAGCCTTCGCGACCGGTGGGCCCTCGACGTGGCGAGCCTCGAACGAGCCGTGACGAAGAAGACGAAAGTCATCATGGTCACCAACCCGAACAACCCCACGGGCGCCGTCCTGACCGAGGAGGAGATGGGGGAGATCATCCGGGTGGCTCGCAAGGTCGGAGCCTGGATCGTCGCCGACGAGGTCTATCGCGGCGCCGAGGTCGGCAGCGACACGACCTCGCCGACCTTCTGGGGCCGGCATCCGAAGGTGATCGTAACGGCCGGCCTCTCGAAGGCATTCGGTCTTCCGGGTTTGCGCATCGGCTGGATCGTGGCTCCACCGAAACAGATCGCGTCCTTCTGGTCCTATCAGGACTACACGACGCTCACGCCGGCCATACTGTCCGACCGGCTCGCGCGCGCGGCGATGGAACCGCGCCGGCGCGAAGAGATCCTGGCCCGGACGCGGGGCATCATCCGCCGCCACCTGCCCCGGGTCGAGGAATGGATCCGAGGGCACCGGGATCTGCTCGAGTACATTGCGCCGGTTGCCGGAGCGATCGCGCTGGTGAAGTACCGACTCCCGATCGGCTCGACGGCCCTCTTCGACCGTCTGCGGCTCGAGAAGTCGGTCCTGATCACGCCGGGTTCGCACTTCGGAATTGGCCGCTACATCCGGATCGGCTACGGGTACGACGTGGGCAGGACGCTCGAGGGTCTCTCCCGGGT
>JANMPW010000558.1:0-2450 GCA_031370065.1 Acidobacteriota bacterium | reverse complement strand
CACCTCCGAAGAACAAGCGGTGCAGAGTATATCGGGTCATGAGTTTCGATTCGTGAGTTGTGAGTCGTCGAAGAAAGTTGCGGGTTCCCCAAGGATTTTCCGATGACTCACGACTCATGACTCACGACCCTCTCTACTTGCCCGGCACGCCAGACGCCTTCGCCCCGGTGCCTCCATAGAAATCCACCAGCGCGGCGACAAGAGCCTCTGCCACGTTCTCGCGGTAGGCGCGGGTCCGCAGAAGGCGGCGGTCCTCCGGGTTGTTGAGATTGCAGACCTCGACGAGGACGCGGGCCGGGATGCGGTTGTAGCGCAGGATCGCCGGGACCCATGCGCCGCCGCCCCGGATGACGTTGCGGCGGATGGGCTCGAAGGCGTGCAGCGGCAGGTCGGCCGCGCGGAACGACGCGACGATGTGCTCCGCGAGGTCCCGCGAGATGCCTTCGGCCTCGATCTTCTCCTTGTGGGTGAAGGAAACCTTCGGCGCTTCCCGCACTTCCTGCCGGGAGTCGTAGGGCTCCCCGGACTTGCGATAGGAGCCGCCGAGGAACTTCTCTCCCGGCACGTAGACCATCGTGCCGCGCACGGCCGGGTGGAGCGAGTCCGCGTGCAGCGAGAGAAACACCGTCCGGTCCTGCTGCCCGCCGTTGCCGCCGACGTGCTTCAGGACGGAGTTGGCGAGATACCAGCGCAGGTTCACGCCCGTCGCCGCATCCTCGATCCGATAGGGCGGAGACGTGAGGACGCGGGCGCTGCGCGAGCTGCCGACCTGGTCGGAGGCTGCACCGGCGCACGGCCGATCACGGCCGACGATCGGCACGACGCGTGCCTTCGTGCCGGATCTCACCAGGCGCTCCACGCGGCACGCGATGTCGTAAACGTAGGCGGCCTCTTCCAGGCCGTCGACGATGGCGCCCGTGTCGCGGCCGCCGTGGCCCGCGTCGAGCACCAGTGTCACCCCGGAGAGGTCCGCGCTCCGGACCTTGTTCGAGAACTGCGAGGCTTCCAGCCGCGTGTTTTCCTCCTCGATGCGCTCCGGATCGTCAGGCGGGCGGAACTCGGGGGCGAGGTCTGCGAGGGGGATCCGGACCGGAAACCCCACCGGCATCGCGTGCACGTCGGTCACGCCGTTGGATGCGGCGATCTCCGCCGCTTTCGCGTTGACGTCCTCCGCATGGAGCCGCCCGGTGAAGCGAACGACCACTGCCGAGTAGAGCGCTTCGCCCTTGCGCAGCCGGTAGATCGCGTAACGGCCCTTCTCGTCCTGCGCGAATTCGAGCTTCGGCGCTTCGGCCTCGGCCGGCGGTGCCGCCGCCGCGACGGCTTCCCGGAACGTCGGCGTCAACAAGCGCGGCGGCACGAAGACGATCTGCCCCACGCGGGTCTCGAGCGATGGGATCGCGCCCCCCTGCCGGATGTCGCGATAGCGCGCCCCGTCGCCCGTGAACCACTCGGCGATCCGCCAGAGGCTCTCCGGCTTGCCCGTCGGAGAGGTGACGTGGTGCTCCCATCCCGCGGCGGTCGCGCGGTCCGCCGGGAACAGGGCCTCGATCGCGATCTTGCGGTAGTTGCCGGCGAGCAGGCGATAGGGCACGCGGATGAACTGGCCGCGCCGCAGATGCCGCAAGCCCCCGTTGGCTGCAAGGATCGTCTTTTTCGACTTCGGATCGTCCGTCAGGCGCTTGACGAACGAGTCGATGCCCTCGCCCGGCAGCGGCCGCGCGAGAACGCTGATCTCGTCGGCGCCCGAGATCGTCACCCGGACCTCCGGGGAAACGGTAACGACTTTCTCGCGGCCCGCGGCAGCGAGCGCAGCCGCAGCGGCAAACATCGCTGCGGCCACCGCCGTCCGGCGCCGCAACCTGCTAGCCCGCGGCCCGAGGCAGCGCATCCGGGAAGCCGGCCCGCGCCTCGAAAGCCCGGGCCGCCGCGAACACAGCCTCCTCCCCGAATCGAGGGCCGAGGACCTGGACGCCGAGCGGCAGCCCGCCCCGCGTCAACCCGGACGGCACGGAAATCGCTGGCAGCCCGGCGAGGGACGCCGGGACCGTGAAGACATCCGAGAGATACATCGTCAGCGGGTCTGCGGTCTTCTCGCCGATGCGGAAGGCGGGCGCGGGGATCGAGGGGCAAACGAGGACGTCGGCGTGCTCGAAGGCGCGGTCGAAATCGTCGGCCAGGAGCTGCCGCGCCCGCATCGCGCGGCCGTAGTATGCCTCGTAGTAGCCGGACGCGAGCGCGAACGTGCCAAGCAGGATCCGCCGCTTCACTTCGGCTCCGAAGCCCGCCGTCCGGCTCTCCACGTAGAGGGCCGCGAGGTCCTTGTCCGTGGCGCGCGGCCCGTAGCGAACGCCGTCGAACCGCGCCAGGTTCGACGAGGCCTCCGCGCTCGCGACGACGTAGTAGATCGCGATGGCGACGGTGGCCCTCGGGACGGAGACGGAAACGAC
>JANMPW010000524.1:0-1759 GCA_031370065.1 Acidobacteriota bacterium | reverse complement strand
CCACGAGTACGCGTGCGCCCGATTCCTTGACAAGGACTTCGACGAATCTCTCCGAGACTTCATTGCCGACGAGCAACTCGTATTCGTCGATGACCAGCCAGTAGTGGGGTGGCCACGCTCCCATTTCTTGGGCAACAAGCTGAGCGAGCACTTCCGGCTCTGGCTCAGGATGAGCGACGAGGAACTCGCGGACCGTCTTCTCTGCGCCCGACGACACCGGGCTCATTGCGCGAGCCAGACCTCGTGCGGTGGCAGCAATACCCGATGTCCCTGTTCGTGCGCGATACCAAAGCGCCGTCCTTCCTCCCTGCGCCAGCCACTCCCGGGCGAGGGTCGTCTTCCCGTAGCCGGCCGGCGCGACCAGCAAGATCAGCTGCGCCTCGGCTTCGTCCAAGAGCTTCGTCAACCGCGGGCGCTCGATGATATGGCGTTGCGCGGCCGGCAGTTCATCTGCGATGGCCGTCGGGTTCTGCGCGCCCTCGTTCATTGCATCCTCGGGTCGAAGTCACAAACCCGCCGGGTCAGCGTAACTCGCTAGACGCTCTCCGTCGATAAGGGGTTGCCCACACCTCCCGACGTTTGGGCGGCTGGTGGGGGCCGCCGTTAGCCCCCGAGCACGGCTGCGGGCTCGAGGCGAGGGGAGAGCGGGTCGTTCCCTGTGAGCTCGCGGTACGCCGCCGGGATCTGGCGTCGACGCGTGACACCGAGCTTGCGGCGCAGAACGTCCGCATGCGCTTTGGCTGTCCGTGGGGAGATGCCAAGGCGTTCTCCGACCTCCTCGTTGGAGCAGCCCGCCGCGATCAGTTCGACGACCTGCCGCTGCCGGTCAGTGATCGGCGGGAACGTTGCCTCAGTCGCATCGTGCATACGCTGAAGCTATCGGTGTCTCCGCGGCCGTTCTATCGGCCGAACGGAGTATCCGGGAGAGGCTAAGCCTTGGTCACGGGCTGCTAGCCGGAGGTCGACGGATCGAACGTCGACGTCTGGCGCGCGAACACCCTGCTCGCCAAGTTCCCGTCGCGGACGACGACGGTGATCTGTCTCAGCTGGCGCCCGCTGGTGGGTGTCATGTTGCGGATGTACGAGTCCACTCGGTACGGATAGTGATCGGGCGAGGTCGCCGCGGTCACCGTCCGGGTGGGGGTGCACTCGTTGAGCGCACACGATGTCGACTTGGTCTGAACGGTGTAGTCGGCGCAGCTCCCCGCGGCCAGCGCGCAGGCCGTGACCGTGTTCGGGCAGACGCTGGCCCCCGCCGGCTTCTGCGCCACGTCGCACTTGTAGGTGTTGTCCACGGCCGCGAGCGCCGTGGCGTCCAGGCCGATCTGGGCGTAGGTCAGGCCTCGGTAGAGCTCCATCTGGCTGTCCGCCAGGGCCGCGGCGGTCGAGACGTGGCTGGCGCGCTTGAGCGCGACGGCGCCCGAATTGAAGGCGGCCACCAGCGCCAGGATGCCCACGTTCATCATGAACATGGCCATTACCAGCTCAATTAGGCCGAAGCCCCCCTCTTCGCGCACGCGTAGCTCCACGATTCTTCTATTCGGCAGATCCGGCTGATCCCTCAAGGGGAGCCATCCCCCGGCCGATACAAGGCCCTGTATGGCCGCCTTCGCCTACTCAGCGATCAACGCCCAGGGCTTCGAGCACACGGGCGAGCTCAACGCGCCCGACTTCGGCACCGCCAGGGAGCAGCTGCGGATCCGCGGCCTGCTCGCGCAGAAGCTCGAGGAGCTGCCGGCGAGCGGGGAAGAGGGCGCCC
>JANMPW010000521.1:0-2706 GCA_031370065.1 Acidobacteriota bacterium | reverse complement strand
CCCGGCGTGCGCGACCTGCTCGGTCATGAGGACCCGGCGGTGCGGCAGCGCGCGCTCGAGCTCCTCGACGCCGCCGGCGATCTCTGGGCGCTGCCGCGAGTCGAAGAGATGCTGCGCGACTCCGAAGTCGCCGTGCGTTCGGCGGCGCTCCTCTTTCTCGCTCACCATGCGCCCGCCGACCCGCTGACGCGGATCGAGGAGCTCGACGCTTTTCAGGACGTCTCGGTCATTTCCGGGATCGTCGCTTTCCTCATGCACTCGGGTGACAAAGAGAAACTCCCGGCGGCGCGAATGCTGATGGACAGGATGATCGGCCGCCGGGCAGAGGCGGGCAAGCACGCGCGACTCGAAGCAGCGTCGTTGATCGGAATGCTGGGCGACGAGTTCGACGGCCAGCTCGACGCTCTGCTCGCCGACGATGAGCCCGAGGTGGTGCGGGCGGCGGTGCGCGCCGCGGGGAAGCTGAGCAAGCGGCGCGTGGCGCCGAAGCTGATCTGCCTCCTGGGGGACGCCCGGGTGCGGGACGAGGCGGTGGACGTGCTCGCCGCCATGGGTGACCGCGTACTCGGCGCTCTGCGCGATCAGCTCACGGACGGGAACGCCCCGCTGGCAGCCCGCCTCGAGGTTCCCGGCGTCCTGGCGCGCGTCGGGAACCAGGCAGCGGCGAACACCCTCGTGGAGAACCTCCTCGAGAGCGACCCCGAGCTGCGCTTTCGCACGCTCTGCGCGCTCAACGACCTGCGCCGCGACCATCCGAAGACCGTGATCGACCCGGCTCGTCTCAACGCAGCGCTCGGATTCGAGATGATGCTCCACTGTCGCACGAGCCAGATTCTCTCCGTCGCCGGCGGGGCCGCGCCGGGGCGGCCCGGGGCGGCATCGCCGACGGAGGTGATGCGGCGGCTTCAGGCGAGTCACGACCAGGAGTTCGAGCGCATCTTCCGGATTCTGAGCCTCCTCTACCCGGGGACCGACTTTCGCAGCGCGCACTACGGGCTGCGCTCGAGCGACCCCACGGCCCGCGACCACGCCCTCGAGTTCCTCGAGCTCGTACTGGGCCGCGACCGGCGAAAGTCCCTCGTGTCGCTGCTCGACCCGACGACGCCGGTCGACGAACGCGTGGTTCCGATCCTGAGGCGCATCGGCGTGGAAGCGCCGACCGCCGGCGAGCTGGTGGCCGCGCTGGTCGAAAGCGACGACCCCTGGCTGAAGGCCTGCGGAATCTCTTACGTCGGCGCCCTTGGTCTGCGCGAGCTTGCCGGCCAGGTCGAGGCCTGCCTCGATGCCGAGGACGAGCTCCTGCGCGAGACTGCGCGCGCGGCGAAGAGGCAGCTGGCGGCGGCGATCGACTGACCGGCGCCGCGGCGGCAGGACCGATCCGGGCTCCAGCGGAGAATCCCCCCCGGGCTCGCGGTAGGCCCTGCCCCCTACTTCTGGTTCGCTGGCGGCGCCGGGGCGGTCTCGGCGGCGTCGGTGTAGAGGACCTTTTCTTCACCGCGCTCGGCGATGAGCTTGTCCAGCCGCTCGAGGATCAACGTGCGCCGCTTCAGCAGCGCATCCATCTCGAAGCTCGAGAGATACGGCTTCAGGCGCTCGCGCACCACAGCTTCATCCAACGCCTTGAGCCGCTGGTACATGCCGCGCTCGCATTGATTGAGCGCGGCGGCATTCTGCAGGGAAGGGTTCCGGCGGAAGGCCCGGGTGTGGTCGATCATCCAGAGCTTCCAATCGGGCGTGATGAGAATGTTGCCGCGGTTGCGATCGGTGTTGTACACGAGCGCGTCGAACATGTTCATCACCTGCAATTGCTTGTTCCACCGCAGCTCGTCGGGCGGCTTGATCTTGTCCCTGACCCGCGTCAGCTCGGTCATTGCATTCTCGACCCAGATCTGCACGCTGCCGGTCTTTGCGTGAAGCTTGCGCAGGGTCGCGGGCGGGACGTTGTCGAGGCCCAGGAGACGGCTCAACTCGTAGGCGGGGGGCTCGAAGATGTAGCTGTCGCGGAAGTAGAGATCGTTTCGGCCGCCGCCGAAAGTCGGCGCCGACTTCTCTTCGTTGACATCGCGGAAGATGGCGTCGGCGCGGATGCCGTCCTTCTCGAGCAGCAGTTTGGTGGGAAACGTGACGCCCCCGGAGAGGTGCTTTTCCGACTTGACGTCGGCGGTGCGCAGGAATTCGAGCAGCTCATCCTCGGACCGGAATGGCAGCGGTTTGCCGTCGGGATCCGTCCACCGCATGGCGGCGGCCGGAGCCGCGGCTCGAGCCTCGCCGATCGCGGCCGACCCGGGCCCGGCGCTCGGCTCCTGGGCCGCCAGGAAGCCAGCCAGTGCCACGCCCAGGGCGATCAGCATTGCCTCCGGATGTCGCCGTCCGATCATGGGAACCTCCCGGCATGAGGGGTATCTGCGTAGCCGCTCTTCGGAGCTCGTCGAGCGAATGAACAATTGCAGGAGCAAGCTATCATTGATGGGCGCGCGGAGGCGGGGTCGTGCGCTGGGCTTCGTCTGCGACTTACCGACGGCATAGACCAGGACCTCACCGGTAGTTTTGAATGAGGTACAGGTCGCCCTGATCGATGTCGCGCGTGTACACGATCCACTTGCTGTCGGGTGACCAACCTCCGGCGTGGACGTGGGATGCACCGGTCGGGAGAGCGAGAGGTTGAGGCGCTCCCGCCGCGCGCGGGAGTCCAGCCGGGCCCGATGG
>JANMPW010000512.1:0-2962 GCA_031370065.1 Acidobacteriota bacterium | reverse complement strand
GGCAACGGCGGCCCGGAGGCCGGCGGTTACCCCCGCCCCTACGAAACCACGACGCAAGACTTCCGACACGGCTTCCTGGGCCCTACTTGCGGTCGAGCCCGCGGTCGTCCCAGGAAACGGGATCCTCGCGGGGCTCCATGTGCGTGAAGACGTGCGCGCCGGGAAGCTTCCCGCGCACGGCGGCCTCGATGTCTTCGGACAGATCGTGGCCGCGCTGGATCGTCCAGGCTCCGGGCATGAGCACGTGCATCGAGACAAATCGGCGGGTCCCCGCGATGCGTGAGCGGATCGCGTGGAACAGGATGCCCTGCTCCTGAAACGGGACGAGCGCCGCGGTGACCTCCTGTCGCTCCTCCTCCGGCAGCGCGGTGTCAAGCAGCGCCAGCCCGGTCTCGCGGACGAGCCTCCAGCCCGTCCAGACGATGTTGACCGCGACGGCGAATGCGATGAGGGGATCCAGCCGCAGCCATCCCGTCATGGCGACGAGAACGATGCCGGCGATAACGCCGACGGAGGTCCAGACGTCCGTCAGCAGGTGGTGGGCGTCGGCGCGCAGCGTGATCGAGCGCAGGCGCTTACTGGCGCGCAGCAGCACGAAGGCGACGGCCCCGTTGACGGCCGATGCGACGACCGAGACCGCAATGCCCGTCCACGCGTCTGTGATGGGAGCCGGCTTTTGCCATCGCTCCCACGCCGCGATGGCGATCCCGACGGCTGCCGCGAGGATGAGGAAGCCCTCGGCACCGCTGGCGAAGTATTCGGCCTTGGAATACCCGAAGTCGTGCGTCGGGTCCGGCGGCTTCGCCGCGACCGTGAGGGCCCAGAAGGCGATCAGCGCCGCGACGAGGTTGACCACGGACTCGGCCGCGTCCGAGAGAAGGCCCACCGAGCCGGTGAGCTTCCATGCGGCGGCCTTCAAGGCGATCGTCACGACGGCGGCTGCGATCGAGAGTCCCGCGTAGAAGCGCGCCGGGTGCGTGGTGCCGGGGCCCCCGGTCATGGCCGCGACTCGCGGTCGAGCGCCTCCAGGGCCGAGGCGTAGATTGCATCGGCTTGCTCCCGGCTGTTGCCGATCGTCGTCAGCCCTACCTTTCCGTACTGGGAGAGCGCTCCGATCATGTGGAAGAGCGCGCCGGTCTCCGTGCCGTAGCTGTAGTGGAGGCGGTTGATCGTCTTGATGTCGATCAGGTCCTCGGGGCAGAGGCCGCGGTAGGCGTCGGACTTCAGGTTGTCGGTCGAGCGGTAGAACTTCGGGTGCCCGCCCGGCGAAAGGAACTCGCCCGACTCGGGGTCGAGCTTTCCGCCCGTGAGGAACTGCAGCGCGAGGAACGGGTGCGTCGTCCCGCCCATGCGCAGGTTGATCTCGAGCGCGAAGACCTCCGGTTCCCCGCCGGGCCGCCAGCCGACGAAGAAGTCGACGCCGAAGCGGCTGACGACGCCCTTGCGCGCGAGCACGGCTCCGATGTGTTGCGCGTCCACCTGGATCTTGCGCCGGTAGAGCTCCTCGGCCGGAAACCGGCAGCCCTGGTAGACCTGGTTCGAGGGGCCGCCGAGAATCTGGTCGTGCGTCGAGAGAAGCACGACCTCGCCCTGCGGGTCGAGGCGCAGCTGCACCGAGGGCGAGGCGGACTCGGGGTACTCGAGGAACTCCTCGACGATCCCGCCCATTTCCGTGAACTTGCCGAGGTATTTCTCGCGCGTCTCCGACGCCACGGCGAAGGAGAGATCGGCAAGGGCGTCGCGCAGGGCGTCGTGGCCTCCGGCCTCCGGGTAGCGAAAGAGGGCGTTGCCTTCGCCGGAAAAGCTCTCGTCGAGCTTGACGACGGCGCGGCGGATGCCGGGCCTCGACCGCCGAAGGTCATCGAGCGCCGCGACGATGTCGTCCTCGGATCGCAGGTCCTCGGCCCCCTCCGGCAGTGCGACTCCCGCCTCGCGGAAGACTTTGCGGCTGCCCGACTTCGAACCGAGGCCCGAGAGGGCGGGGTCCACCCCGTTCAGGGGGATGCCGAGCAGGACGGAGAGCTTGCGTTCGAGCGGCGTGGAATTGAAGACCGTCATGAAGGCTCGCGAGGGATCGGAGATTCCGTAACGGATGCGCTGGATCAAGCGCGGCCGCTCCAGGATCTTCTCCGTCAGCGAGCGCGGCGACGCGTCGTACGCGCAAAGCAGCGTCAGCCGCGCGCGCGCGTGGCTGGCCGGGATGCCGGCGAGCAGCTGAAAGTAGTACTCGAGGATGAGCGGGTGGACCGGCTGCGAGGTGACGTAGACCATCCGCGCCTGCGGGTTGCGAAGGCGGATCAGGAGAAACAGCAGCCGCTCCTCGTAGAAGCTGGCGGCCTCGAGCTTGGTGAGCTCGGACTGGTCGAGCGTGAGCGAGGGGATGACGACCGACGTGTAGGGCTCCTCTTCGCGCGCCGAGAGAGCGTTCCAGAGGGCGTCGAGGCGGGGCTTCAACCGCTCGAACTCGGCGATCTCCTGTTCGTGCGCAAGGTCGCGCGCGAAAGGGGGCTTGGGAATCACGGCGAGATCTTAGCCCTGCGGAAGGGGTGGCGGTGATGCGTTCGAACCATCGTAGACTCCCGGTCGTGAATCGCGAGCGCCGCCACGACCGGGCCGATCTGAGGAGGATCGCCCGCACGGCCATGGTCGAAAAGGGCCTCGAGCCCGACTTTTCCCGCGACGTCCTGGCCGAGCTCGGCCGGATCCACGACCCGGCCCCGGCCGGCGGCCCGGGCATTCGGGACATGCGGGAGCGGCTATGGGTCTCGATCGACAACGACGACTCGCGGGACCTCGACCAGTTGACGGTCGCCGAGCCCCTCGCCGACGGGAAGGTGAAGATCTTCGTCGCGATCGCCGACGTGGACGCCGTCGTCGCGAAGGACTCCGCGATCGACGCGCACGCGCGGACGAACACGACCTCCGTCTACACGGCGGCCGAGATCTTTCCCATGCTGCCGGA
>JANMPW010000462.1:0-1558 GCA_031370065.1 Acidobacteriota bacterium | reverse complement strand
GCGACTGTGCTGCACAACATGGTGGTCGGTATCATCCTGATCGTGCTGCTGCAGTGGATGTTCCTGGGGGATCTCCGCAGCGCGCTGATCGTCGGCGCCACCATCCCGTTCGCGCTGTTTTTCGCCGTGATCATCCTGGTGCTGCGCGGCGAATCCGCCAATTTGCTGTCGGTCGGCGCGATCGATTTCGGGCTGATCGTCGACGCCACCGTGATCATGGTGGAAGCGATCTTCCGCCGGCTGTCGCAGACCACCGCACTCTCGGAAGCCGAGCAGAGCCATATCTCGCCCGACACCACCATGGGCATGAAGAGCCATGCCATCCTGTCGGCCGCCGCCGACGTCTCGCGGTCGATCTTCTTTGCCGCCGCCATCATCATCGCGGCATTCCTGCCGCTGTTCACCCTGAGCGGCGTCGAAGGCAATATTTTCGGGCCGATGGCACGGACCTATGCTTACGCACTGGCCGGCGGCCTGCTCGCCACCTTCACGGTGACGCCGGCGCTCAGCGCGCTGATCCTGCCGGCGCATATGGAGGAAACCGAAACCTGGATCATGCGGCAGTTGCACCGGGTCTACATGCCGGTGCTGAACTGGGCGGTCGGCAATCGCAAACTGGTGATGGCCGGCGCGGTCGGCCTCGTCGTGCTGACCATCGTTGGCGCCCGGCTGCTCGGCCTCGAATTCCTGCCCAAGCTCGAAGAGGGCAATCTGTGGATTCGCGCCACGCTGCCGCCCACCATCTCGCTGCAGGAAGGCAACACCTATGTCAACGAGATGCGCAAGATCATCCGCGCCCGTCCCGAGGTCGAATCGGTGGTGTCGCAGCACGGCCGCCCCGACGACGGCACCGATGCGGCCGGGCTGTTCAACGCCGAGTTCTTCGCGCCGCTGAGGCCGGTCGGCGAATGGCCCGGCACCCGCGACAAGGAAGGGCTCACCGCCCAGTTGCTGGGCCAGCTGCAGGATAAATTCCCCGGCGTCGAATTCAATTTCTCGCAATATCTGCAGGACAACGTCTCCGAGGCGGTATCGGGCGTCAAGGGCGAGAACTCGATCAAGCTCTACGGCAACGACCTGCAGGCGCTGACCGACACCGCCAACAAGATCAAGTCCGTGCTTGCGACCGTGCAGGGCATCACCGATCTCGCGGTGTTCACCTCGCTCGGCCAGCCGACCATCCAGATCGACATCGATCGCGCCCGCGCGGCACGCTACGGCCTGTCGCCCGGCGACATCAACGCCACCATCCGCGTGGCGCTCGGCGGCGACACCGCCGGCGACATTTATGAGCCCGGGAGCGACCGGCATTTCCCGATCATCGTTCGGCTGGCGCCGGAATACCGCAAGAGCGCCGAGGCGATCCAGAACCTGCGGATCGGAGTCGTCGGCCAGGGCGGCGCCATCACCCAGATTCCGCTCAGCGAGGTCGCCTCGATCAACCTGATTTCGGGTGCCGCCTATATCTACCGCGAGCAGCAGGAACGCTATCTGCCGATCAAGTTCTCGGTCCGCGAGCGCGACCTCGGCAGCGCGATCCAGGAAGCGCAGGACAAGG
>JANMPW010000361.1:0-4489 GCA_031370065.1 Acidobacteriota bacterium | reverse complement strand
TGGGCGCTCGGAGGCTTCGCCGTCGGAAAGCTCCTCGTCATCGTGACCCTCATCGCGGCGGGAGCGATCCTCTTCGTCGCCGCCCAGACCGGATTCCTCGACGGCCCCCGTATCCTCGCCAACATGGCCGTGGACTCGTGGGTGCCCCGCCGCTTCGCGCAGCTCTCGGACCGCCTCGTCACCAACAACGGCATCTGGCTCATGGGCTCCGCCGCGGTCGCCACGCTCTGGTACACGCACGGGTCCGTGTCGAGCCTGCTCGTCATGTACGCCATCAACGTGTTCGTCACGTTCAGCCTCACGCTCATCGGCATGACGCGCCACTGGATCGCAGAGCGCGGACGGGATGCCGCGTGGAAGAAGGGCCTGCTGCTGCACGGCGCGGGTTCCGTGCTGTGCGTGAGCATCCTCATCGTCACGATCTACGAGAAGGCCTTCGAGGGCGGATGGATGACGATCGTCGTCACGGCCCTGCTCGTCGGCCTTGCGTTCCTGATCAAGCGCCATTACCTGCGCGTCCGCGAGCAGCTGCGAAGGCTCGACGAGCAGTTGCTGGACATTCCCGTCCGGCCGCACAAGCAGGAGGGCGGCGAGATCCACCACGACGAGCCGGTCGCGGTCATGCTCGTCAACGGCTTCTCGGGGCTCGGCGTCCATACCGTGCTGTCGGTGCAGACCCTCTTTCCGCATCAGTACAAGAGCTACGTCTTCGTCTCCGTCGGGGTCATCGACTCGGCTATTTTCAAGGGCCACTCGGAGGTCGAGGCTCTGAAGCGCCACACCATCGAAGCTCTCGAGAAGTACTGCGACTTCGCGCACAAGCTCGGCTTCAAGGCCGCATACCGCTTCGAGATCGGCACCGAGGCGGTCCAGTCGGTGGTCGAGGTCTGTGAACAGGTCCGCAAGGAGTTTCCCCGGTCCATCTTCTATCTCGGACAGCTCGTGTTCGAGAACGACCGGTTCTACTACCGGCTCCTCCACAACGAGACTGCCTTTGCGATCCAGAGGCGTCTGCAGTTTGCCGGCCTCCAGGCGGTCGTCCTGCCGATCCGCGTCCTCGAGCCGCGGAAGAAGGCGTCCTGAAACGGGGCGGCTCTACTCCGGCCGCAGGGCCCGCCTCATGAGCCGCTCGACCGCTTCCCGCGCGGGAACGCCCTCGTAGAGCACCTGCATGACGGCCTCGGCGATCGGCGCGTCCACGCCGGCCGCTCCCGCCAGCCGCGGTACCGCCAGGCAGGTGCGCGCGCCTTCGGCGACCTCCGGCATTTCGAGGAGCACGTCGTCGAGCTTCCTGCCCCGTCCGACCTGCTCCCCCACGAACCGGTTGCGCGACTGCTGGCCGGTGCAGGTGAGCATCAGGTCGCCGATCCCCGCGAGCCCCTGAACGGTGCGGTCCTGGCCGCCCTGGGAACGGACGATCCTGGCAATCTCCGCCAGCCCGCGCGTCACGAGCGCGGCCAGGGTGTTGGGCCCGAAGCCGAGGCCCGAGACGATGCCCGCCGCGATCGCCACCACGTTCTTCAGCGCTCCCGCCAGTTCGACGCCGACGACGTCGTCCGAGCGATAGAGGCGGAAAGTCGGGCTCGAGAGCGCCGCCTGGAGCTGCTCGACCGCCTTCGCGTCGCTCGACGCGATGACCGCGGCCGTGGGGTCCCCCTTCGCCACGCCCTCCGCGAACGTCGGGCCCGAAAGGGCAACCACGGCGGCTTCCGGGTAGCGCTCGCAGAGGATCTCCGACATCCGTTTCAGGGTGTCGGGCTCGATTCCCTTCCCGGTCGAAACGAGCTTCAGACCGCGCCCGGGCATCGCCGGGCAGAGCGACAGCAGCGGCCGCAGCGACGCACAGGGCACAGCAATGAGGATCGTCTCGGAATGCGCGAAGGCGTCCTGCAGATCGGAGCCCACGCGCACCGTCGCTGGAATCGGGTAGCCGGTGAGCCGGCGGGGGTGCCGTCCGTCCGCCTCGATCCGCGCCGCCACTTCCGGGTCGCGGCCCCAGAGGAGCACGTCGTGCCCCGAGCGCGCGAGCTCGATCGCGAGGGCCGTGCCCCAGGACCCGGCGCCGAGAACGCCGACCTTCACTTCTGCCCCAGTTTCCGCTCGGTCCTCGACACCAGCCGTTTGAGGTTCTCGCGGTGCTTCAGAATCACGAGGATGGCCGTGCCCGCCGCCGCAACGACGACCGGTCCCGGCGCATGGAAGATCCCGCCGGCAATCGGCGGAAGCAGGACCATTGCGATGATCGAGCCGAGGGAAACGTAACGCGTGATGGCAACCACCGCGACGAACAGCCCCACGCAGATGAGGGTCGCCACGGGCGCGAGAACGAGGAAGGCGCCGACGGCGGTCGCGACGCCCTTGCCTCCCCGGAAGCCGTAGAAGATCGGAAAGACGTGCCCGAGGATTACGGCGAGCCCCGCGGCCGCCGCATAGCGCGGATCGGCCGTCACTTGCCGAACGAGGAGGACCGCCGCCGCGCCCTTGGCGATGTCGAGCGCCGCAACCGCGAAGCCGAGCGCCTTGCCGTGCGCGCGAAGCACATTCGTCGCGCCCGCGTTGCCGGATCCCTCGGCCCGGATGTCGCGCCCGGTCCGCAGACGGACGAGAATGACCGCGAAAGAAAAGGACCCGATCAGGTAGGCAACGCCGACGAGACTCGCCGAGACCGGGTTCACGCCTCTTCTCCCATGAGGTGCCTGCGCAGAAGCTCCAGCGCCTGGATCGAGGCCGCGCGGCGCACGACCGCGCGGTCGCCGACAAAGAGCCTTTTCTTCGCTACGGCCTCTCCGCTGCGGGCGGCGAGGCCAAAGTAGACGGTGCCCACAGGCTTCTCGGGCGAGCCGCCGTCCGGCCCGGCGATGCCGGTGACGGAAACGGCGAGATCGGCGTCGAACCTCTCCCGAGCGCCGCGGGCCATCGCGAGGGCGGCGTCTTCCGACACGGCCCCCCGCTGCCTCAGGGTCTCGGCGTCGACCGCGAGCAGTGTCTCCTTCACGGCATTTGCGTACGAGACGACGGCCCCGAGGAAATACTCGCTCGAACCCGCCACGTCGGTCAGAAGCGAAGACACCATTCCCCCCGTGCAGGATTCGGCCAGCGCCACCGTGCGGCGGCTCTGCCGGAGTAACCGGCCCACGACCTGCGCGAGGTCCTCGGAGTCCTCCCCGAAGATCCGGTTGCCGAGCACCGCCCGAAAGTCCGACGCCATCGCCTCCAGCCGCTTCTCGGCGTCGCGGGGCTCGCCCGTCACGGCCAGGTGCAATTGCACCTCGCCCGGCGAAGCCAGGATCGTCACGGGGTCGCCCTTCCACTTCGCGTACACGGGGGTCACGAGCTCTTCCACGGCCGACTCCCCCATCCCCGCAATGCGCAGGATGCGGCGCCGCCCGACGACGCCGCCGGCCCGCTCGCGCAGTACCGGCAGGACGCTCGACTCCATGATTTCCTTCATCTCGGAGGGCACTCCCGGCAGGATGACGATCTCGGTGCCGCCGCGCTCGCCCCAGAACCCGGGCGCCGTCCCCCTCGGATTCTCGAGGACGCGGGCGCCGACGATGAAATCCGCCTGCTTCGCGTTGCAGGCCGGCATCTCGAAGCCCCGGCCCGCGAAGCGCTGCCGCATCCTCTCGAGAAACGGCTGGTCACGGGAGAGCGGCGCCTCTAGCCAGTGCGCCACGGCCGCCACCGTCACGTCGTCCGCGGTCGGCCCCAGGCCCCCGGTCGTGAAAATGTAGGCCGTGCCGCGCGCCGCATGATCAAGCTCCTCACAGATGAGCGCGGGATCGTCGCCCACGATGGACTTGCGGACCACCGGGATGCCAACTTCCTCGAGCCGGGCCGAGAGCCAGAGGGAGTTCGTGTCCTGGCGCATCGGACCCAGCATCTCGCTTCCGATGGCGACGACCGCCGCGGCCGGACGCTTCCCTTGCGCCATCAAAACGGCCTCGAGGCGGGCTGCTCGGACTCTTCCGAGAGTTTCGCCCACTCCTCGACGAGCAGGTCGAGCTCGTCTTTCCTTGCCATCTTCTGTTTGGAAAGCTCGTGCGCCGCGACCGGCCCGAGGGTCAGCGCCTCCTCCCAGAGCCGTGTCTCGAGCGATTCGATCTCGGTCTCGAGGGCCGCGATCTTTTCCTCGAGCGTCTTGATCCTCCGGCGCCTCCGGGCCGCCTCCTTGTCGTCAGCCGCATCGACGCGCCGCGGTGGATGGGGCGCGGATTTCGCCGGCGTGGCCGGGGCGGGCATCGCAGGCGCCGGGGCGGGCAGGGCAGAGTCGGTCCGACGCGCCGGCGCGGGCTCCGGCCGCCTCCGGCGCTCCGTCCGCGCGTCGGCGGTCTCGATGTAGTTGCCCGGGAGCAGCAACGGCCGGCCCTCGCGCAGGTCGATGACCCGGGTCGCGAGCCGGTCGATGAAGGCGCGGTCGTGCGACACGAACACGATCGAGCCCGGAAAGTCGTCGAGCGACTCCTCGAGCGCCTCCCGCGAGTCGAGG
>JANMPW010000349.1:0-1532 GCA_031370065.1 Acidobacteriota bacterium | reverse complement strand
CGGGCGGCGAACGTGCCTCGTGCGGCCGGCGGCTGGCAAAGCCAGCCGTCACGCTGACAAAAGAAGCGGCGCAAACACAAAAGGGCGGGCGACTTGATGTTTGCGGTTGCGCCGCTTCTTTCGTCAGCGAGCCCGCGTTGCGGGCCGGCCGCACGAATCCCCGCTCTGCTCGTCTCCGCTGCTCCGTTTCTCCTGTGAACTCGGTTCCCTCCGTAATCTCTGTTCGAGAAACCGGAAGGAATCGTGTCATCCCGCTCGCGACGCGGCGGACGATCAGCGGGCGCGCGCGCGCCCGTTCCACCAGATCAGCGCGCCGGTGATCGCCTGCAGCGCGATCCCGAGCGAGACGATGAAGTAGAGCGCCTGGGTCGGCGCGCCGAAGATGTCGCCGGTGTGGGCCGAGCGTTTCAGGTTCAGGATCCGCGTGCCGAGCGGCGCGCTACGCGTGTTCTCGACCAGCAGGACCTTGCCGCTGAACTGATCCACGTAAACGCGGCTGCGGCCGGCCGGCGTGCGGTCCTCCGGAAATTTCTTCAAGATCCGGAACACCGCCTTCGGCCCGTTGGGAATACCGACGTTCGACGCGAACGCCCCGGGAAGCGCGCGTTCGGCGATCGCGATCGCTTCGTCGACCGGGATGCGCGTCCCGCCGGCGACCGGCGTCGACTGCGCCGCCGGCGCATCGGGGACGCCGTTCAGCCGGCGGACGAACGGATCGGTGAACCCTTCGAAGGCGATCAGCACGCCGGTCAGCGTGATGAAGAACATCACCAGCGACGAATAGAATCCGAGCACGTTGTGCAGATCGAAGTTCGTCCGCTGCCACGACGCTGCGGATCCGACCGCGAGGATCTTGCGCGGCTACCACAGCACCAGCCCCGTGATCGCGAGGCCGAGCATGGCGATCGAGAATCCGCCGACCATCTTCTCCCCGACTTCGCCGGCGACCAATCGGGTGTGAACCAGATGGATCCACCGCGCGAAGCTCTTCTCGTGGTCCCGCAGGCCCAGCACGTCTCCGGTCTACGGATTCACCGTCGCGCCCCGACGGCTGCGCAGGCTGAACTCGTACGCCTGATCGGGTCGGTCGGCGATCCGTACGCCCGTGACCTGATCCGACGGAAACGCCGCCAGCACTCGCGCGATCAGCGCCTCGATCGGGAGTGCCCGCGAGCCGGGCGTGACGAACGAGGTCGCCGGGTTCAGCGCGCGGTCGATCTCGTTCTCGAACACCAGCGCGCTCCCGGAAATCGAGATGACGATGAGGAAGAGACCGGCCGCGAGGCCGACCCATTGATGCAGCGTCAGCAGCGCGCGTCGAATGGTGGGGGACACGAAAACATTTTATCCACGGATTAATGGATTACACGGATGGATCGGCGAGCGCTGTTGTTCAACGACCCTGAGTAGGCGCCGCGTGGGCGTCGGATCCATCTGTTCCAACGTCCGGCGCCGGCCGCGAAGCGGCCGGTCGCGGTGCGAACGGCGTGTATGCGAGCCCCCCCAACAACCGGCGCGCCATCACCCCGGGT
>JANMPW010000286.1:0-1522 GCA_031370065.1 Acidobacteriota bacterium | reverse complement strand
GAAGGGAAGGCCGCGCGCGAGGGGCGCGTTGCTGTCGTCGAGGCACCGTCGGCCGTCGTCGATCTGCCTTTGGAGGCGCACCTGCCCGACGACTACGTGCCCGACGAGGCCCAGAAGCTCGAGCTCTACCGCCGCCTGGCGCGGGCCCGCACACCGGGCGACATCGCCGCCTTCCGCCAGGAGGTCATCGATCGCTTCGGACCCATGCCCGCGCCGGTGCTCCGGCTCGTCGAGGTGGCGGAGCTGCGACTCGCGGCGGAAGCCGTCGGGGTCGCGTCGATGTCACGCGAGGAAGGCCAGCTGGTGGTCCGCTTCGGCATCGGGCTGTCCAGGGCAACCGCGATGCGGCTCATCACCCCCGGCTCGCTGCCCGGGGTTCGCCATTCGGACGTGACGTTCGCCTCGAACCAGGTCCGGATCCGCCTCCCGAAGGACCCGCTCAAGGGCTGGCAGCTCACCCAGGCGGTGGTGGCGAGGCTCTCCGCCGAGGCCGGCTAAGCCCGCTCCGGGCAACAGCGCCGCCCGCCGCCCGTGGGTCACTTCTTGGGAAAGCCCTCCCCCTGGGCATCGTGGAAGCGGTCGCGGGCGACATCTTCGGCCCGCTCGGCGTCCTGCACGGCGTGGTTGGCTTGCGTCTTGTCAGTCAAGGCCGCCTCGCTCGCCATTTGGGCCGCCTCGGCCGCGTGTGCGGCCGCGACCTTGGCATGCTCGGCGGCGCTCTTCGCACGAGTGGCGGCGTCCATGGCGGCAGTCGCTGCCGACTCCGCTTCCGCGGCAGCCTCTTCAGCCGCTGCGGCGGCCGCGACGGCGAGAGCGGCAACGGACGCCGCTGTCTTTGCCGCCACGGTGTCGCGCTCGGCCGCTCGCCAATCCCCCAGCAGCTCCGAGGCGGAACTGTGCTCGCGGTCCCCGTCCGTGCTCTTTGCCACGCTTCCTCCCTATGGCCGGGGCGAATCTGTAAGCAACCCGTCACGTACCTAACCGATAGAGCATGCCCGGCATCGTTTCTGTCGTCTGTACTCTTTCGGACAGATGGGAGCTACACCAGGGTCATGATGCGCGAAACCGGCACGACACGCGACATCGATACGCGGGCGAATCACCTGCTTCGCGGGCTGCCGGACGATGAGCTGGCGCGGCTGGCGCCATCGTTTGAATCGGTCTCCCTTCCACGCCCCACGGAGTTGGAAGGAGCGAACGAGGAAGTCGAGTTCGTCTACTTCCCGACCAGTGGAATCGCGTCGATCGTCGCCCTTGATGAGGGCGGCGAATCCGTTGACACGGCGATGGTCGGCCGGGAAGGCATGACCGGGCTCTCGGTCTTTCTGGGCACCGGGCAGTCGCCGCTCCGAACGATCGTCCAGGTGCCGCTCAAGGCCCTGCGACTACCGTCCAAGGCGTTGCTGCGCGAGCTTGCGTACGGCGGCACGCTCGGACGCCTCCTCCAGCGACACACCCAGGTCGTCATGGTCACGACGGCCCAGCTGATCCTCTGCAATCGCACGCATCGCCTCGATCAGCG
>JANMPW010000280.1:0-18816 GCA_031370065.1 Acidobacteriota bacterium | reverse complement strand
CTGCTCTGCGCCGTCCTGTGGGCCGAGAGCCAGCCCGCCGCGCGGGTGTCGACGGTGGCGTGGCTTTCGGCTTCGCTGTTGACCAAGCACATCACCGCGTTCTTCCCGCCGCTCTTTCTCGCGGGCCGGCAGAGGCGCGGCTTGAGGCCACTGGAGACGCTCGTTGCCTACGCGATCTTCGCCGCCTCCTTTCTTCCGTACTGGCGGTCGTGGTCCGGCATCCGGGATAACGTGGTCGGCTACCGGAGCCTGAGCGAGGACTATGGCGTCGCGATGCTGCTCGCAATTCCGGGCGTCCCGCGCTGGCTGCCGAGCGCGCTGTTCGCGGCCGCGATGCTGGCGACGCTCGCATTGCTGCGCCACGTTCCGCGCGCCCGCGCCTGCCTGATGCTCTTTCTCGTGATGCTGCTCTTTGTGCCGGGCATCTGCGAGTACTACTTCGTCTGGCCGATCGCCCTTGGCGCGCTCTTCGGCGGCGCGGGCTACGCGGTGTACACGGTCGTGGTCGCGAGCTTCTTTCTCGGATCACCCGACGGACTGGGTCTTCCCATCGAGCACCTGCCGGGCTGGCACGGCATCTGGTGGAGCGTGCTTCTGTGGCTCGCCTGGGAGGCGCGTCGGATCGGTCCCCGGACGTTGCACTCTCCGGCATAATGGCGCCGTGAAGGCGCGCGCCGAGGTCCGTCCGGAGATCTGGCTCGCGCTGGCCTCGGTCGGCGGTTCCTTTCTCGTCTACCTGCCCTTCCTTGGCGACATGTCGCCCGTCTATCGCTTCTGGGACGGGCCCAACTACGTGACCGTGGCGCGGACCCTTTACGACATCCGGCCGGACAATCCGCTGCTCGCCTACGTGTACAACGCGCGGTTCTTCGCGAGCTACCTGCCCTTCTATCCGCTCTGCGTCCGCGCGCTCGCGTTCGTCGGCTACGAGCGGGCGCTGCTGCTGGTCTCGGTCCTCGCGGCAACCACGGCGGTGCTGCTCTTCTACCGCCTGGCGCGCGACGTGTGGAAGCTCCCGTCGCCCGGCTTTCTCTCGCTCGTCTTCCTCTTCCTGCCGCCCCGGTGGCTGCTCTACCGCAGCACGGGCGCGACCGAGTCGCTCTACATCGCGGCGACCCTCGCGGCGGTCCTGTTCTTCGAGAAGGGGAAGGTCGGCCGGGCGTCGGCGGCTGGGGCGCTGGCGGCGCTGACCCGGATCTCCGGTCTGATGCTCGCGGCTGCTTTTGGCGTCCTGCTCCTCGCGCGAAAGCGATACCGCTCGATTTTATGGCTCGCGCTCATCCCGGCCGGCCTCTTCGCGTACTTTCTTTTCTGCGCGGTGCGGTTTGGCGACTTTTACGCGTACTTCACGCCGCACGGCGAGAAGCTCGCGCGGTTCCTCCCGTTCGGATTCCTGCCCGTGCTCTTCTCAAAGGGCCTCTACCACCAGGTGGAGTTCCATATCCTCCTCGCCCTCGTCTACGCGGTCGGAACCTTCCGCCTTCGCCCCTTCCCGGTGATCTTTTCCTACTGCGTGTTCGAGCTCGGCCTGCACCTCTGCCTCTCGACGGAGGACTGGAGCCGATACTTCCTGTCGATGGCGCCCTTCGCGCTCATCGTGGGGTACCGGGACCTCATCGACACGCGAGCGTTCCGCTGGATGTTTCCGGTCTTCGTGGCGCTCTCGGTCTACTACGCCTGGGGCGTGATCCCGCTAAACGGCTGCCGGCCGGACATCTACCTGCGGCTGCTCGCTTACCTCGGGCTCATGCCTGGAGCGTAAACCGCGGCGCGTCGCGGCTGCGATCGCGGCCGCAACGAAAACGGCGGCGGCCTCGAGCGCCACGCCGGCGCGGAACGGGGCGCCGTCCCACTCGAACTCGACGCGATGCCGTCCCGCAGGGACGGCGACGGCGAGGTCGCGCGCGTTGGCCACGACGACCGGTGCAGGGCGGCCGTCGAGGCGCGCGTGCCAGGCCGGGAAGAACGTGCGCGAGAAGACGAGGTGCCCGTCGCCCTCCGCCTCGACCGTCGCCGCGGCCCGGTCCGCGTCCACCGACTGCGCATCCACGCGCGCCGTGACGGGCGGGGCGGTCGGGTCGGCGTTAGCCCGCCCTGGCAGGGCGACATCGCGCCGCGGATCGAAGCGGTCCGAGCGCACGAGCTCGAGAGTGGCCGACAGCGCCGGGCGGCGCCAGACGCGGCCGGCCCAGCGCAGCTCCGCCACGGGCTCGGCGGTTTCGGAGAGGACGAGGCGACGGCCGGCGACCTCGAGGCCGGTGACCGGGCGAAAGAGCGGATGCTCCTCGCCGTCCTCGGCGAGCGTCCACCGCGCGCCGTAGAGAACGAGAAGGCGGTCGCGCTCGGCCGGCGTCGAGGCGTCGGCCGCCTCGCTCGCCAGCCGGTTGAAGAATCCGTACGAGCCGTCGGGATCGTTTTCGAACAGGTAACGCGTGCCGTACGGGGCCCCCGTGAGCGGGATGAACTGCTCGACGAGGATCCGCGCCACGCGGCTGGTGCGGGGCAGCTCCCCGACGGCGCTCGTGCGCAGGGCAGCCGCGTCGAACGCGGGAAGGTGCCGCGAGACGTAGAGCCTCCCCGGCCCTTCCAGTCGCCGGGCGAGCGCCGGAGGGCGCAGGAGGTCTTTCGCGGGGGCCGAGACGAAGAGGGGAAGACCCCAGGTGAAAGCGGAGACGAGCGTCAGTAGCCCGAGGACCACGGACGGGTCGCGCGGGCGAGCGCGGGGCCGCAAGACGAAGGCCACGCACAGCGTCACGAGCGCTCCGAGCAGGGCGTCGCCCCGGACGAGGCCGCGAAAGACCGACAGGAACGCGGCCGGATCGTCGGAGATCTGCTGCGCGATCGGTCCCGCCCAGCGGTCGAGAGCGCCGCCCGGCGCGGCCATTGCCCAGGCGGCGGCAAAGAGGGCGAGGGCCGCCGCGAGTGCGGTCGCCTCCCTTCGGCCGGCGCGGCGCCGGCCGAAGGACTCGGCCGCGAGGCCCGCGAGAAGCGCGACGCAAACGGTCGTCAACAGGTAGAACTTGATGGGGTAGCGCAGTCTTCGGAGAAATCCGACCGCAAAAATGAGGCGGTAGAAGGGCAGCGCGAAGCCGACCGCAAAGAGCAGGGCGAGAATCCCTCCCGCGCAGAGCGCTCGGCTGCGGCGGTCCCAGAATTCCTTGCGGAGCGCGGCGAGAACGACGAGGAGCGGCGGGACGACGCCGAAGGTCACGCACCAGATGTAGACGAAGTCCTCCTGCGCGATCGAGCGCAGCCAGTTCGCGCCCCCTCCCAGCAGGTCCGGGTTGCCCCCGAACCGCGGCAGGGCCCACTCGAGCGCCCGACCGGCCGAGAACGCGGCCGCCCCCGAGGCCCGTTCCGAGAAGAGGTGCTGGCCGCGGTAGGTGAGAGGGAAGACGGCTCGGAGGGGCAGCAGAAGCGGCGCGGCGAGGGCGAGCGCGAGAGCCCCCGCGAGGACGCTCGCCGCGAGGGCGCCGATGAGCCGGGGGCCCCTTTCGCCGCGCGGGGCCGCCGCCGCCTGCGCCCCGAGCAGGATGGCCCCGAAGGCGAGGGTCACCAGCGAAATCGCCGGCTCGCCCGCGAGCAGCTGCAGTCCCAGCGCGAGGCCCGCCGCGGCCGCGGTGCGCAGCCGTGGGGCAGCGCCGCGGGCCCGTCCGAGATCCAGAAACGCCGCCCCGCACCACGGCAGCCATGCGGCTGCGGCGGAAGAATTCATGAAGGCGGAGCCGTAAGAGAGCATCATTCCGGAAAAGGCATAAGCGACCCCGGAGAGCATCGCTGGACCCTCGCCGAGGCCGCAACGGCGCGCCAGCGCCCACGCGCCGAAGAACGCCCAGAGCACATGGACGAGGTAGTGCAGGTTGAACGCGGCTTCGGGCGCGAGGAGCCGCTCGAGCAGGAACGTCGGGTAGAGCAGGACGGCGTTCGGGTTGGCCAGCAGCGGCTGGCCTCCAGAGGCCGCTGCGTTGACGAAGGGGGCTCGGCCCGACGCAAGCGCGCGAGCGGCCTCCCGGTGCCAGGGCCAGTGCGTGATCTGGGCGTCGCGGAAGACGAGGAGGCGCGATCCCAGGATCTCCGGCAGCAGCGGCAGGGCGAAGAGAACGACCACGGCGAAGCCGGGCAATAGCGCGCGCATCCGCCGGGACATTGAGGCGAGTCTACCGTTAGTGCGATCATGTCGGCACCTCTCACCCATGCTCGAGACCGACCTCTCCCCGCCGCCTTCTCCCATCCCGGGCCGGCGCGTCGCCGAGGAGACGGCCGAGAGGAAACGGCGCCGCGCGCGCCACTTCGACGCGCTCGCGGCCGAGCGCGATCGTTGGAAAGCGGGCAGCGCCGACTACCACCGCTCCATCGAGGCGCTCTGCCGCCGCTTCATCGCGCCGGGCGCGCGGGTCCTCGAGCTCGGCTGCGGCACCGGCGACCTGCTCGCCGTGCTCGAGCCGGATCCGGAGGGAAGCCTCGGGATCGACCTGTCCCCGGCGATGGTCGAGTGCGCGCGGGCGAAGTACCCGGCCCTGCGGTTTGCCGCCGGCGACGCCGAGGCGCTCGGGCTCGCGGGCCGGAGCTTCGACTACATCGTGGCGAGCGACCTGGTCGGGCACCTCCAGGACATCTACGCGACGCTGCGCGGGCTGCACGCCGTGTGCCACGCGAAGACCCGGCTCGTCGTCACGTACCACAACTTCCTCTGGGAAGGCGCGCTCAGGCTCGCCGAGCGGCTCGGCTGGAAGATGCCCCAGCCCGATCAGAACTGGCTGGGCATGCAGGACCTCGAGAACCTCCTCGGCCTCTCCGGCTTCGCGGTCGCCGCGCGGGGCCGCGAGCTCCTCCTTCCCGCGCGCGTGCCACTGCTTTCCCGTCCCCTGAACGCGATCGCGCCACGCGTGCCGGGCATGAAGCACTTCTGCCTCGTCCAGTTCGCGGTCGCACAGCCCGGCCCGCCGCGGCCGGTCCCGCTCGAGAGACCGAGCGTCTCCGTCGTCATCCCGTGCCGCAACGAGGCGGGCAACGTGGACGACGCCGTGGACCGGCTCCCGGAGATGGGGCGCCACACGGAGATTCTCTTCGTGGACGGCCACTCCACCGACGGCACCGTCGAGCGCATCGAGCAGGCGATCGTGCGCCACCGCGGCACCCGGGACATCCGACTCATCCACCAGACGCCGCCAGGCGGCGGGGTGACGTCAGGCGAGGACCCCCACCGCATGCTCCGGCTCGGCAAGGGCGACGCGGTGCGCAAGGGCTTCGCCGCGGCCACGGGCGACATCGTCATGATCCTCGATGCCGACCTGACGGTCGCGCCCGAGGACCTGCCGCGCTTCGTCGAGGTGCTCGCCGAGGGCCGGGCCCAGTTCGTCAACGGATCGCGCCTTGTCTACCCGATGGAACAGGAGTCCATGCGGTTCCTGAACCTCTGCGGCAACAAGGCGTTCAGCCTCGCCTTCACGTGGCTCCTCGGCCAGCCCCTGAAGGACACGCTGTGCGGGACCAAGGTCCTCTACCGGAAGGACTACGAGCGCATCGCGTCGCATCGCGCCTACTTCGGCGACTTCGACCCGTTCGGGGACTTTGACCTGCTCTTCGGAGCCGCGCGCCTGAAGCTTCCGATCGTGGACATGCCGGTGCGCTACGCCCGGCGCACGGCCGGCGTGTCCAAGGTCCGCCTCGTCAGCCACGGCCTGCTCCTCGTGCGGATGTCGTGGATTGCCTTCCGCAAGTTCAAGTGGAACCACTGGCTCGGGCGCGACCGGCTCGAGGGCGCGCCGTCGTGAAGAAGGCGCTGATCACGGGCATCACCGGGCAGGACGGCTCGTACCTGGCCGAGCTGTTGCTCGAGAAGGGCTACGAAGTCCACGGCCTCATCCGCCGCTCCTCGTCCTTCAACACGGGACGGATCGACCACATCTACCAGGATCCGCACGAGGCGGGCCGGCGCCTGATCCTCCACTACGGGGACCTGAGCGACGCGTCCTCGCTCAACCGGACGCTGCGCCTGGTGGACCCGGAGGAGATCTACAACCTGGGCGCGCAGAGCCACGTCAAGGTCTCCTTCGACACTCCCGAGTACACCGGCGAGGTCACTGGTCTCGGCTCGGTGCGGCTGCTCGAGGCGATCCGGGAGTTGCACATCCGCCCGCGGATCTACCAGGCTTCGTCCTCGGAGATGTACGGAGGCGCGGTCGAGGTGCCCCAAAACGAGGCGACGCCGTTTGCGCCGCGCAGCCCGTACGCCGCCGCCAAGGTCTACGCGTTCTGGATGACGGTCAACTACCGCGAGGCGTACGGCCTTTTCGCCGTCAACGGCATCCTCTTCAACCACGAGTCGCCCCGACGCGGCGAGACGTTCGCCTCGCGCAAGATCACGCGCGCGGTCGGGCGCATCCGGCACGGGCTGCAGGACCGGCTCTACCTTGGTAACC
The DNA here is from genome assembly GCA_031370065.1 of Acidobacteriota bacterium. GTDB lineage: Bacteria > Acidobacteriota > Thermoanaerobaculia > UBA5066 > Gp7-AA6 > DAHUXD01. The sequence continues at coordinate 12,394 of JANMPW010000280.1, read as the reverse complement.
TGGAGGCTCGGCGCGACTGGGGCTATGCGAAGGATTACGTCGAAGCGATGTGGCGCATGCTACAGCAGCCCGAGCCGCGCGACTACGTCGTCGCGACGGGCGAGAGCCACTCGGTGCGGGAATTCTGCGAGCGCGCCTTTCGACGCGCGGGCTGGCAGCTGTCCTGGGAAGGCCGCGGCCCCGCGGAGAAGGGCGTAGACGCCGCGACGGGCCGGGTCCTCGTCGAGGTGGATCCCTCCTACCTGCGGCCGACCGAGGTCGAGCACCTGCGCGGCGACGCGTCGCGGGCGCAAGCGCTGCTCGGATGGAAGCCGAAGGTCGGATTCGACCTCCTCGTGGAGCTGATGACGGACGCCGACCTCGCGCTCGCCGCGCGCGAGGTGGCCGCCGGCCGCGCGACGGGCCCGCCGTGAGCTTCTGGACCGGACGCCGCGTCCTCGTCACCGGGGGGGGCGGCTTTTTCGGGCGCCACCTCGTGCGGCGTCTCGAACGGGAGCGTCCGGCCGCGCTGCTTGCGCCGCGCTCGAAGGTCTACGACCTGCGCGACGCCTCGGCAGTCGAGCGGTGTCTCCGGGACACCAAGCCCGACTGCGTGATCCACGCCGCGGCCGCCGTGGGCGGCATCGGGGCGAATCGGCTTCATCCCGGCCGGTTCTTCTACGACAACGCGATCATGGGTCTCCTCCTGATCGAGGCCGCCCGCCGCGAGGGCGTCGGGAAGTTCGTCTGCCTCGGCACGGTGTGCTCGTACCCACGGGACACGCCGGTCCCGTTCCGCGAGGAGGATCTCTGGAACGGGTATCCGGAAGAGACCAACGCGCCGTACGGCCTGGCGAAGAAGATGCTGCTCGTGCAGCTCCAGGCCTACCGCCGGGAGTACGGATTCGCGGGCATTTACCTCATTCCGGTCAATCTCTACGGGCCGGGCGACAACTTCGACCCCGAGTCGAGCCACGTAATTCCCGCGATGATCCGCAGGTTCACGGAGGCCAAGGAGCAAGGGCTGGCCGAGGTCGTCCTCTGGGGCGACGGCTCGGCCACGCGCGAGTTCCTGCACGTGTCCGACGCCGCGGAGGCGGTCGTGTTCGCCGCCGAGCGCTACGACGCGCCGGAACCCGTCAACGTCGGGACGGGGTTCGAGATCTCGATCCGCGACCTCGCGGACCGGATCGCGCTTCTCACGGGCTACTCGGGCAGGATTGCCTGGGATCCGACGCGCCCGAACGGCCAGATGCGCCGCCGCCTCGACACCGCGCTCGCTCGGGAGGCGTTCGGATTCGTCGCCGGGACCGGCTTCGACGCGGGGCTCGCCGAGACGGTGGCCTGGTGGCAGGCCGAGAGCCGCCGCGGGTGATGAGGACGGAACGCGGGCCCGAGCGGCGGGCGGCGGCTACGGTTCTGGCCGCGTTCGGGTTTCTCTGCGTCTACTTCACCGGCGTCTTCCCGCCGTGGTCCAACCCGAATGAGCTGTCCCGCTTCCAGACGGTCGTCGCGATGGCGGAGTGGAGGACGTTTTCGATCGACGAGGCGGTCGCGCTGCTTGGCGACCACGAGGACAAGGCCGAATCCGGGGGCCGCCTCTATTCGAACAAGGCTCCGGGTCTGGCCTTCGCAGCCTACCCGGCCTATCGCGCTCTGCGCCTGGTGATTCCGATACCGGAGGCCGGCACCTCGAGCGCGATCTTTTTTTTCACGAGGCTCGTAACGGTGTCGCTCGTCTGCGGGATCGCGCTGCGCCGGTTCGCCGTTCGCCTCGCGGAGGCTCAGACCGGCGGGGCGGCCGTCGCCCTGGTGACCCTCGCCGTGGCGATGGGCACCCCCTTTCTCTTTTATGCCCGCTCTCTCTTCAGCCACGCCTGGACGGCCGCACTGCTGTTCCTCGCCTGGGACCTGCTTCGCCGTTCCGAAGCCGCGGGCGCTCGCGCGGACGGCGCGCTGGCGGCGCTCGCCGGTTTCCTGGCGGCGTGGGCGGCGATTTCCGAGTACGCCGTGGCACCGGTCGCGCTCGTGCTCGGGCTGCGCGTCGTTGCCGGCCGCTGTCCCCGACGGCTGCTCGGCTTCGCCCTGGCGGCTGCCGTACCGCTCGGTCTGCTCCTTTTCTACGATGCGGTCTGCTTCGGATCGCCATGGACGCTCTCCTCCGCGAGGGAAGCGGCCCCCGAGTACGCCGCGCTGGCGAACCGCGGGGCCTTCGGCTTCGCGCTGCCGAGCCCCCGGATTGCCCTCGCCTACCTCCTCAACCCGGCGCGCGGCGTGCTCCTCTTCTCTCCCTTCCTCCTGTGGTCGCTCGTCGGCCTCGCGCGCTGGTGGCGCAGTCGTCGGGCCCGCGCCGACTGGTGGTTCGTCGTGGCCGCGGTGTCGGTTCTCTTCGTCTCCCTTTCGGGCTACCCAAATTGGCACGGAGGCTGGAGCCTGGGGAGCCGGTACCTGCTGCCCGTCGTCTTCTTCGCGGCGCTTCCGATCGCGTGGGCGCTCGATACGCCGATCTCGCGCGGGCTCTTTCTGACGGCCACGGTCTTCTCGGTCGCGGGCCACGCGTTGCTGACGGCTGCATGGGTCCACTTTCCGCGGGAGATCCCGTGGCCCGCGGCCTCCGGATCGCTCTGGTTTCTCTCTCGCGGCTGGGTCGCGCAGAACCTCGGCTCGATGCTCGGGGCCGGGCCCGCGCTTTCGCTTCTGCCGCCCGCCGCGCTGACGGTCCTTGCCGTCTGGCAGGTGGGCCGCGCTGCGAGTCCCACGCGGCCCACGGTGCCGTTGGCGTCGCTCATCGGTGTCGCGCCGCTCCTGATGCTGATGCTCCGTCCGCCTGTACCGCCCTACTACGGGCGTCTCTGGCGCGCGGGGGTGCTGGGCGCATACTCCGGCCGGGACGACGAGCGCCGGGAGCTCGGGGCGGTCGCGCTCGAGGCGTCGACGCCGGAGGAGAAGGTGCTCGCGGTCCGGGTCTGGCGGTGGCTGGGGCCGCCGCCTACTCCGCGCTGATTTCGAACACGCTCCAGCGGGGGATCCAGCGGTCGCCGCGGCGGATCGCGCTTTGCGAGTGGAAGAGGAGCCGGATCTTCGAAAGCGGCGCGATCGAGAGGCCCGGCAGCTCTGCCCCCTTTCCCCCGAAATCGTAGAGACGCGACTGCATCGTCGCGAAATACGCCGGCGTGGGGGCGACGCCGCCCGAGGTCGCTGTCTGGTAGGGCGCCTTGCCGAGGTAGCCGGCATAGTCGTTCATGCGGGGAAGGAGATCCGTCGCGACGATCCAGCGGACGCGGCGGCGCCGAGCGATTGCGAGCGCCTCCTCCTCGGAGTCGGCGAGAAAAAAGCGGATCGAGTCGAGGAAGCCGTATCCGAAGTTGTTGGCCACGACGGGCAGCTCGGCCTCGTAGAGGATGAAGTGACCCAGCGACCAGGGCGCGAGGACCGAGGATGCTTGCGCCAGGGCAGGGGGCAAGGGCGGCGGCCCCAGCAGGCCCGGATCGTAGGCATCGACCGCGTGCGGAAGCTCCGTGCGCATGCGATCCAGCGTGACGAAGAGATCCGAGCCCGGCACGTAGACCGCGCGAAGCTCGGCCGCGAGGCCCGGCGCCATCGGAAGGGCGAGCGCGATCCCGAGCGCGACGGCGAGCGCGCGCCCGGGAACCCGGCCCTCGAGGGCGCGGACCGTCTCGATGAGCGTGAGCGCCGCGAGTGGCGCGGCGTAGTAGACGTTCAGGCGCTGCGAGAGGGCGAGAAAGAGGGTCACGGCCCCCCAGATCGCGAGCGCCGCATGGACGCCGGGGCGGTCGCCCCGGCGGGCGCGGACGATCCAGGCCACTACGGCCAGAGGAGCGAAGAAGAAGCCGAGCGAGAGCTGCGCGAGCGGCAGGCCGAAGCCGTCGGCCAGCAGGGGCCGCGTCTCGAAGATGCCCTTGAGCCAGTCCTTCGGATAGGAAATGTACCCGGCCGGTCCCGCGATCTCGTGGGTCGTCCCCGCCACGTAGCCGATGCCGTTGACGAGACCGGTCACGAGATCGCGGGCGAATGGCAGCGTCGCTGCGGCCGCGAGTCCGACTACGGTGAGCGTGCCGGTGAGCTCTCGCCGCGTTGATTTTCCCCGCGCCGCGCGGACCGCGAGGCCGAGCGCCGCGGTCCCTCCGGCCAGCGCCGCGAGGAAGAGCGGCTGGAAGAACCCGAAGGACACGTATGTCAGAGGAAGCTCGAGCCAGCCGAGCCATGCGGCCGTGGCCGCCGCGCTGACGGCAGCGGGCAGCCCGAGCGTCCAGACCGTCGCGCGCAACGTCGAGCGGCGCGTCAGCGCGGCCTCGTAGACGAGCGCGAGCGCGAAGATCGCTCCCCAGTAGATCGCGCCCTGCCAGGAGAGAACCGCGACGGCGAGCGCGCCGCCGGCCGCAGCTTCCCGCGCGGCATTGCCCGGAGAGTCCGGCTGCTCGCGGCTTCGAACGAAAAGCAACAGCGCGAGCAGGCCGCAAAACGACTCGGCCGCGTGCTGGTCGGTGTGCGCGTACTGCGTCCAGAGGATGTGCCCCGGGCAGACCGCGAGGAAGAGCGCGGCCGCGATTCCGGCGACGGGGCCGTACAGCCGCCGGCCGAGCAGTCCCGCCAGGGCGATGGCCCCGGCGGCCAGCGCGACCGGCACCCACGCGGCGCCCCGCTCGATCGCCCCGACGGGGGCGCCCGCGCCGTGCGTCAGGCGGGTGGGCGCAGCCAGCGCGAGGTCGAAAAGGGGGGGCCAGATCGCCACGCCACCCGCCGGGAAGTTCATCAGCGGATCGAACAGGATCGTGCGCGGAAACTGCGCCACCGCGAAACGCGCCCGCCGCATGTGGTACGCCGAGTCCGAGTCGAGCGGATGCACGCGCCCGCCCGCCGTCGCCTGCGCGCGCGTGTGGAGCCTCAGGCCCGTACCGATGAGGATCGCCGCGGCGACCCCGAGCAGGAACATCGTCGGCCGCAAACGCATCGCATCCATTATGCGCGACAGCGCAATCACGGACCACGAACTACGGACCACGAACCAATTCGCGTATCATCCCGATCAAGCCGTGAAGCTCTCCGTCCTGATTCCCGTCTACAACGAGGCCCGCACGATCGACGAGATCCTCCGGCTCGTCGCGGTCGAGGGGACCGAGAAGGAAATCGTCGTGGTCGACGACGGCTCGACCGACGGCACGCGCGAGAAGCTCGCGGCGTGGGACGGCAGGGACGGCGTGCGCGTCCTCCTGCACGAGAAGAACATGGGGAAGGGCCGGGCCGTGCGCACGGCGATGGACGCGTCCCGCGGCGACATCCTCATCATCCAGGACGCGGACCTCGAATACGACCCGGCCGAGTATCCACTCCTGTTGCGGCCGATCGAGGCGGGCCGCGCGGACGTGGTCTTCGGCTCCCGCTTTTCCGGAAGCGCCGAGCACCGCGTCCAGAACTTCTGGCACCAGCAGGGCAACCGGTTCCTGACCCTGATCTCGAACGTCGTGACCGGCCTGAACGTCTCCGACATGGCGACCTGCTACAAGGCGTTTCACCGCCGCGTCGTGCCGTCGCTCGAGCTCGAGTCGCGGGGCTTCGGGATCGACGCCGAGATCACGGCGAAGGTCGCGCGCGGGGGCTTCCGCGTCTTCGAGGTCCCCGTGTCGTACTTCGGCCGGTCGCGAGCGGAGGGCAAGAAGATCCGCCTGAAGGACGGCTTCTCGGCGATCGCGGCCCTGGTTCGCCATTCGCTTCTGGCGAGCCCGAGGCGTTGAGCCGGCGCGCCTCGGTCGCGGCGGCGTTGGCGATCACCGCGCTCGCCGTCTTCGCGGTGCGCGACCATGCGCGGCGCGACGCGCTTTCGGCCGACGAGCCGATCCACATCCTCTCGGGCTATCTCGAGGTCTTCGGGCGCACGGCGATCGTCAACATCGAGCATCCGCCGCTCATGAAGGCGCTGGCGGGGCTCGGCCTCGCCTCCCTCCGGCTGCCGCGGCCGCCCGCGCGGATCCCTATGGGCGAGCGCTTCACGCCGTTCGGCCACGCCTTTCTCTTCGAGAACCAGGTCTCACCCGACGCGATCGTCGCAGCGGCGCGGGCGCCGTTTCTCGGGGTGTTCGCCGCGCTACTCCTGCTCGTGTTCTTCGCGGCCCGGACCCGCTACGGCGACGGCGCCGCCCTCTTCGCGCTATCGCTCGTCGCGATGGATCCCAACCTGATCGCGCACGCCGGCGTCGTCCACACGGACCTCGGCGCGGCGCTTGCGTTCCTCGCGACGGTGCTCGCGTGGGACCGGGCGTGGCGCGATCCCTCGGCGGGGCGTCTGGCGGCCGCCGGCCTCATTCTCGGCCTGGCGCTGACGACGAAGTTCTCCTGCATCTACCTCATTCCCATTCTCCTGTTGCAGGCACTCATCGGCAGCCGCGCGGCCCAACGGCCCGGCCGCGCCGCCGGGCGGGCGCTTGCCTGCTGGGGCGGCATCGTGCTCGTCGCGGTCGCGGTCGTCCTCGGCGTCTATGCGCTGGTGACCTCGCGCATGGACCGGGGCGAAGAGCGCCAGATCATTCACGAGATGGTGGCGGGCCGCGGGGCTCCCGGGCTCTCGCGGGCGATCGAAGGCTTCGTCGACGTGTCGCCGCCGCTGGCGCATTACCTCGGCGGGCTCGCGGCCGTGGCGAGGCAGAACGCGGTCGGAGGGGGAGTCAACTTCCTGTTCGGGAAGTCGTCGCCCGAGGGCTTTCCGGGCTACTTTTTCGTAGCGTTTCTCGCCAAGAGCTCGATCGCCTTTCTTATGTTGACGGCCCTGCTCCTGGCAGGCCTCGTCGTGGGCGGGAAGTCGGCGCGGGCGGCCGCGGCGCTCTTCCTTCTGCCGGCGGGCGTCCTTTTCCTCGCCTCGGTTGGCACCACCTACAACATCGGCATCCGCCACCTGCTCCCGGTCTATCCCCTGATCGCCCTTGCCGGCGCGGGACTCTTTCGGCGCGTCGCCGATGCGACCGGCCCGATCGCCCGCCCGGCGCTGCTCGCGCTCTGCGCGCTTGTCTTCGTGTCGGCGGGCGAGCTCATCCGCATCCACCCGCACGAGCTGTCCTACTTCAATCCCTTCGCCGGCGGGCCCGAGAAGGGGAGGGCCATCCTCTCGGACTCGAACGTGGACTGGGGGCTCGACCTGGTGCGGTTGAGTGACGAGTTGAAGCGCCGCGGCGTGACCGATCCGACGATCGCCTACTTCGGCGGCGACGACGTCCTGTACCGGACGGGCGTGAACGATTTTGCCGCCGAGCCCGTCGTGCGCGGGCGCCTGGTCGCCATATCGGCCTTTCTCCTCGCGCTCGGGCCCGAGTATTACCGTTACCATGGGGCCAACGAGGTCGCCGGGGCCCTGGACGCGCTCATCCGGGACCTCGCGAAACGGGGGCGCCCCGCGGGCCGGGTCGGGTATTCGATTTATCTGTTCGAGTTGGGAGGAAACCCGTGAAGTTGAGCGTCGTCATGCCCGTCTACAACGAGGCGAAGACCGTCCGCGAGATCGTCCGGCGGGTCCTCGAAGTCCCGATCGAGAAGGAGTTGCTCATCGTGGACGACGGCTCGACGGACGGCACGCGGGACGTCTTACGCGAGCTCGACGGCAAGGACGGGATCCGGGTCTTCCTCCAGCCGGTCAACCAGGGCAAGGGCGCCGCGGTGTCGGTGGGCTTCCGCCACGCCCTGGGCGACGTCGTTGTCGTGCAGGACGCCGACCTCGAGTACGACCCGAACGAGTACGGAAAGCTCCTCGCCCCGATCGCCGAGGGCCACGCCGACGTCGTCTACGGCTCGCGCTTTCTCGGCGGCGGCGCGCGGCGCGTCCTCTACTTCTGGCACACGGTCGGCAACCGCTTCCTGACGCTGGCGTCGAACATGTTCACGAACCTGAACCTCACGGACATGGAGACCTGCTACAAGATGTTCCGCCGCGAGGTCGTCCAGTCCATGACGATCGAGTCGCGCCGCTTCGGCATCGAGCCCGAAATCACCGCCAAGGTGGCGCGGCGCGGCTACCGGATCTTCGAGGTCCCGATCTCCTACTACGGGCGGACCTACGAAGAGGGCAAGAAGATCGGCTGGAAGGACGCTTTCTCGGCGCTTTGGACGATCGTGCGCCACTCGATGCGCGAGACCGAGGACCCCCGCAACATCGGGCACGTGACGCTCGCGCGGATGGGAAGGCTCGCGCCCTACAACCGCTGGCTGGCGGACCGTTTCCGCGCCGCTCTCGGCGCGCGCGTGCTCGAGATCGGCGCCGGCTTCGGCAACATGACGCGGCAGCTGACCGGGCGCGAGCTCGTCGTGGCCTCGGATCTCGACCCGGTGGCCCTCGAGTACCTGCGCGGGACCTTCCGCGACGACGCCGCGGTGCGCATCGCCTCGTACCGCTTTCCGCTCGACCAGGCCGAGCGCGCGGAGATCCGGACGCTCGCGGTCGACACCGTCGTGTGCTTGAACGTGCTCGAGCACATCGAGGACGACGTCGCGACGCTCGCCGACCTCCACGCCGTCCTGCCCGCGGGGGGGCGCCTGGTCCTGATCGTACCGGCGCTCGCGCGCCTCTTCGGGACCCTCGACGTGCACCTGCACCATTTCCGCCGGTACGAGAAGGCGGAGCTTGAGCAGAAGATTCGCAACGCTGGCTTCGCGCTCGAAGACTGCCGGTTTCTGAACCGCCCCGGCATCCTCGGCTGGTATCTGAACGGAAAGATCCTGCGCCGGCGCGTGCTGCCCTCCGGCCAGCTCGCCGCCTTCCGCCTGCTGCTCCCGCTGTTGAAGCGCGAGGAGACGAAGCCCCCGTCCGTCGGAATGTCGCTGCTCGCGATCGCGCGCAAGGGCTAGCGAATCCTTCTCAAGAGGACTGTTCGTCGGGTCGGGGCAATTCGACGTGTTCGCACCCCCTCTCCCGGCGGGAGAGGGTTGGGGTGAGGGGCGCCCTCTCAGGGGCCAGGGTCGTTGTTGTCGCCCCACTCCCACACGGTGAGCACGCCGTCGTCCTGGCGCGCGATCTCGCGCAGCGTGCCGCGGTCGCCCAGAGGCGCCATGAGCGCGGAGACGTTGTAAGCCGGGGGCAACAGCAGAAAGAGCCGCCCGCCGGCGGGCAGGGCCTCGGCGAGGCGCAACGTGTGGCGGACGTCTTCGGCCGAGAGCGGCCAGGCGACGAACCAGCCGGGATGGGCCGCATCGCCCTCCGGCAGCGACGCGACGCGGGCAGCGAGTTGGCCGCGGTCAGTGGCGAGAAGCGCCGGAAGATAGAAGCCGGGACCGGCCAGGACCACGTCGCCGGAACGGGCCAGGCGCGCGAGGCTTCCCACGGCCGACGACGCGGTCGGACGCGGATGCGGGCCCGCGGCGACGAGCAGGGTCGCGCTGAGCCCGAGGACCGCGGCGACTCCGGCCGCGATGCGGACGGAACGGTCGCGGGCGGCGGCTCGCGCCACCGCCCACATCCACACCGCGAGCACGGCCATCTCGCTGCGTCCGGCGAAGGCGATCGGCCGCCAAACCGACGCGGCCACTGAAAGGGCGAGGACGAGCAAGACGAAGATCGCGGCAAGGCGGCCGCTCGGGTCCTGCCTCGTGGCGCGGAACACGAGGACGGAGAGCGCGACTCCGGCAGCGAGGCTGGCGGCAAAGAGAGCCTGCGGGATCGCCGGCCCGAACGGCGACGGAATCCGGCCGACGCCGCCGAGGGCCGAGAGAAAGCCGGGTAGCGCGCGGCCGGGCGGTTCCAGGAGCCACGCCATCGCGTCGGGCGGCTGTGCGAGCAGGACGGGAACCCACGGCGTGAAGGCGAGCAGCGCCCCCGCAAGGGCAAGGGCCGAGCGGTGCCGGCGCCGGAAGAGCGCGAGGACGAGGGCTGCCGCGACGGCGATGAGGGCGAGGTAGTGCGTCCAGAGCGCCAGTGCGCCAACGGCGAACAGCCCCGCGAGGCGCCGCGGCTTCTCTTCGCCATCGAGCGCGAGCAGGAAGAGCGACAGGCACAGAACCGCGAGCAGCGAATAGGCGCGCGCCTCCGCGGCGTAGAGGTTGACGAGGGCAAAGCACGCGGCTAGCGCGATCCACCAGGAGCGCGCGCCGCCACGCGGGAGCGTGCGCGCCGCCGCGAAGAGCACGATGGCGGCGAGAAACGGCAGGACGCGCAGAAGCGCGTCCCGGCCGGAAGCGTCGGCCGCAAGCGCGAACGGTCGCTCGAGCAGATAGAAGAGCGGCGGGCCCGAGTCGAAACGCAGGGCGCTCGTGAGCTCCGCGGGCGGCATGCGCGCGGCCCACGCCGTGAAGATCTCGTCGTGCCACGGCGGGCGGGCGAACAGGAGCAGGAGACGGCTCGCAATGGAAACGGCGGCGAGGAGGGCGAGGAGCCCGGCGCGAGCGCGCGTGCGGCTTTGTACTTCGGAAGCGATGCTCTATCCTAACCTCGGAGTGGATTCCAAGCCGTCATCGGGAGCCGCGCCCTGGCTGGCGCGATCCTTTCCCCCGGTCCTCTTCGTGCTGCTGGTCCTGTCGGTGTACGCCGATCCGCTTCTGACCCCGCGGATCTTCGTCGGGCGTGACCTCGTGCCGTACGGTTTGCCGATCGAAAAGGCGACGCACGATGCGTTTGCCCGGGGCCGGCTGCCGGCCTGGAATGCGGACGTCTCGGGCGGCAGGCCGCTTTTCCCGAATCCCAACGCCGGGCCGTTCTATCCGCTGCGTCCGTTGCTCGCGCTGGTGCCGTTCCCGCTCGCGATGCGCCTCTTTCCCATCGTGCATTGGGCGATCGCCGGCGTCGGCGCGATCTTCCTGCTGCGCGCCCTCGGCGGTTCGGCGGGCGCAGCGTGGGTCGCGGCGGTCACCTATGCGTTCTCGGGCGTCCTGGTTTCGGAAGTGTTCTATCTGCCCCTCCAGGCGGGTGCGGCCCTGCTGCCCTGGACCCTCTGGGCGACGGCCCGGACGGCCGGCACCGTGTGGCGCAAGGCCGCCATGCTCGGCCTGACCTACGGCTTGCTGATGCTCGGGGGCGATGTCTTCGCGATCGTCGTCGCCTTGCTCGCCTCGGCGCTCTGGATCGTCTTCGGAGCGCCGCCCCGCGCCCGGGCGCGCGACGCCGCTGCGCTCGGAGGAGGGCTCCTGCTCGCCGCCCTGCTCGCCGCGCCGCAGATCGTGGCGACGGCCCTCCTCGTGCCCCAAACCCAGCGCGCCGTGGTCCCGCTCCGGCTGCGGGAAGTCCTCGGCTACACGCTCTCTCCCTGGAGGCTGCTCGAGCTCGTCGTGCCCTATCCCCTCGGCGAGGTCTGGACCCTGGAAGACCACCGGGTCTGGAGCCGGGGCCCTTTCCAGTTCTTCTACGCCACGCTCTACTGCGGCGCCTTTGCGTTCGTCGGCCTCGTCGCCATCTCCGGAGTCCGGGACCGCGCCGCGCGGTTCTGCCGGGCGCTCTTCTGCGCGGGCGTGGCGCTGGCGATTGCCGGGAGCTTCGTGCCCGCCGCTTGGGGCCAGTGGCGTTCGCCCGTGCCCCTGCGGTACCCGGAGAAATTCTCGATCGCGATCGTGCTGGCGCTTGCGCTGGCGGCGGGGATCGGCTTCGACTGGTTCCGCGGCCGCCGGCGCCGCACCGGCTGGGTGCTCGGAGTCGCGATCGGGCTGACGGTCCTCGCGGCCGCCGCGGCGTTGTGGCCGGCGCGGGCGGGCAGGGCCGCCGTCGCGGCGGTGGGAGTGTCCGAGAGCGTCGCCGGCGAGGCGGCCGAGCAGCTGCCCGGCGCGCTCGCGGAGGCGGGCCTGCTGTGGACGTTCACGCTCGTCGGACTCGCGCTGCTCAGCGCGCCCGGGCGCGCGCGCACGGCAGCCGCCCTCGTGATCCTGACGGCCATTCCGGTCGCCGCTACCCGGCGCATCGCCCCGGCCGAGCACGAGGCGAGCGTCTTTCCGCCGACGGCCTTCGCGCGCGAGGTCGCGCGACGCGATCCCTCGGGCGCCTATCGAACGATCGACGAGGCGGCGTACCGGCCTCCGACGCCCCTCCAGGCGGAGGGCAACCGCGCGAGCCCGTGGGGCACGGAGCTGACGCGGCGCCGGTGGGGATACCACGCGCAGGCCCTCTGGGGTCGGGGCACGATCTTCAACGTGGATGTGGACCGCGGGGACTTCTCCCGCCTCGACAGCCTGCGGTCCGTTTCGCTGTTCGCGGCGAGCCAGCCCGATGGGGCGCCCTTCTTCTCCGCGCTGTCGCTGCGCTTCGGCCTCCGGTTCCGCGATCAGCTGCCGCTGCCGGGCTTTCGCCGCTTCGGGGGCGACGGCCTCCAGGACTGGGATGAAAATCCGGACGCGCGTCCCGACATCCGCCTGCTCGAGCGCTGGCGGGAGGAGCCCGGCGCGGTCGCGGCGCTCGGGGCCCTTCCGCGCATGGATGCCGGCGAGGTCGTTCTCGAGA
>JANMPW010000270.1:0-1696 GCA_031370065.1 Acidobacteriota bacterium | reverse complement strand
GCCATGGAGCGCGCCGCGTCGACGAAAGAAGCATGTCCTCCCCGCTCGGCCCCCGCTGCGACTGCGCCGAGCATCGCCGCTCCGAGCGCCGAGGCGTTCACGGTATCCGCGAGCGCGATCGGGCGGCGCGTGACGTCGGCGTAGATCTGGAGCAGGAGGGGGCTGCGCTCGGCGAGCCCGCCGACTGCGATCAGCTCTTCGATCGGAATCTGCGTGGCCTCGAACGCCTCCAGGATCCGGCGCGTCGAGAACGCGGTTGCCTCGATGAGGGCGCGGTAGATCTCCGCTGCGGTGGTCGAGAGCGTGAGCCCGACGATCAGGCCGGAGAGATTGGCATCCACGAGGACCGAGCGATTCCCGTTCCACCAGTCGAGCGCCAGCAGGCCCCTGCCGCCGGGCGGGCACGCGGCCGCATCGCGCTCGAGTGCGGCGAAGTCGCCAGCCCCCACGAGCCGCGCGAACCAGCCGAAGATGTCACCGACCGCCGGCTGCCCCGCTTCGTAGCCGAAGTAGCCCTCGACGATCCCGTCGCGCACGACGCCGCCGACGCCTTCGACCACGGCGTGGCGATCGGCGAGCAGCATGTGGCACGTCGAGGTTCCCATCACGATGACCATTCGCCCCGGCTCGACGACCGTCGCCGCGGGAACGGCGCTGTGCGCGTCGATGATCGCCGCAGCCACCGCAGTCTCCGGCGCCAGCCCCAGCCGCGCGGCCGCCGCTTCCGTCAGGCCGCCCACCCGCCGGCCGGGCGGCGTGATCTCGCCGCTGAGCTTTTCGGAAAGCCCGGCAAAGCGCCGATCAAGCGCGGCGAAGAACTCCCGCGAGGGAAATCCCCGCTCGCGATTCCAGAAGCCCTTGTAGCCCGCGCCGCAGGAGTTGCGAACGAGGACGCCGGAGAGCTCCTGCACGAGCCAGTCGCCGGCCTCGACGAACGACGCAGCGGCGTCGAAGACCTCCTCATCCTCCTCGAGGACCTGAAGGGCTTTCGCGACGAGCCACTCCGAAGATGTCTTTCCACCGTAGTCAGCGAGGAACGCCTCGCCGCGGAATGCGGCGATCGTGTTGACCCGATCCGCCTGCGGCTGCGCGGCGTGATGCTTCCAGAGCTTGACCCATGCATGGGGCCGTGCTGCCCATTCCGGCAGGAGGCAGAGTGCGCGCCCCCGCGCATCCACGGGCAGGATCGTGCAGGACGTGAAGTCGACCCCGACGCCGCAGATGTCCGGCGCGCCGACGCCGGCCGCGGCGAGCGCCCTGGGCACCGCCAGCGCGGCGGACTCGAGATAGTCGCCCGGGTGCTGCAGCGCCCAGTCCGCCGGCAGCTTCGCTCCCGTGCCCGGCAGCGCTGCGTCGATCACGCCGTGGCGATAGTCCACGACCGCCGAGCCGCGCTCCCGGCCGGTCGACGTTTCGACCACGAGGGCCCGGGCCGAGGTGGTCCCGAAGTCGAGACCGAGCGAGCAGGCTCGCGTCACGCGCGGTATTTCGCGGCCTGGTGCCGCTCGAGCGCATCGTCGAAATCGCCGCACAGGTTGACGGAGAGCCCGAGCGAGCGCGCCATCGAGGCCTTGAGGACGAGCGCGCGGCGTGCCGTCGCCGCGTCCGGGGCGTACGCCACCTGGATGTGGTTGGCCATGTGCTTGGCCATCATCTGGTCGCGGGAGATCCCGTAGAGGACGGCGTGCATGATCGG
>JANMPW010000219.1:0-1789 GCA_031370065.1 Acidobacteriota bacterium | reverse complement strand
ATCCTTCGTGATGACGAGCGGCAGCGTGATGAAGGGTCCGGCGTCCTGCGGCCAGCAGGTCAGGACCGGGAGTGTGGTGAGGTCGACCGCATCGCCTGTGGCGACGACCTCCTGGCAGGGGCCGCTCTTGACCGTCTTCGGAAACGCGCTCGTGAGCTCCGTGACCTTCGGGATCGCCTTCAACTTGTCGAGGATCCCCTCGGGCGGCTTCGGGTCGAGGAAGAACTCGAGGCGCTCGTCCCACTCCCGCCACGAAGCGATCTCCAGGGCCTGCAGCATTCGGCGGCGCGAGCCGAAGACGTTGATCGCGACCGGAAAGCTCGAGCCCTCGACGTTCTCGAAGAGGAGTGCGGGGCCTCCCGCCTTGACCGCGCGATCGGCGATCTCCGCGATCTCGAGCCGAGGCGAAACGCGCTCGCGCACGCGCGCGAGATCTCCCTGCTCCTCGAGGGCCCGAAGGAAGGCGGACAGATTGCGATGCGCCAAGGGACTACCTTATCGCTTCGCCTGGCGAGCTCCGCGGCCTGTCGGGCCTCTGCGCCCTCCGGGAGCGATCGGCACGTCGGCCTCGATGCGGCCGACCTCGAGGCCGAGCGCGTTGTGGACCGGGGGCTCGGCGTAGGACGTCAGCGCACGACGGACCTTGACCGGCAGCGCTCCGAGCCGATCGAGCGCGGAAAGCGTCACCGCGTCGCGGGGGCGCGCGGACCCATCCTCGATCTTGAACGCGATCCCGATCGCCTTGCCGCCCCGGGCGGCGGAGCGCAGCCCGACGCAGTAGACGCCTTCGGCCCCCTCCTTGCCGATCCACCGGCCGCGGCCGGCCTCGATGAAATCGGTCGTGAACCGCCCGGTCCCCGCGACCATGTCCGGCTGCTTCGTCAGCGCCCGGACGATGCGGGCTCGCACCGCGGCGGCGCGAGGCTCCTCGCCCGGCAGCCGCCCGGCCACGAGCCGCGCGTACGCACCCGCCAGGGCCGACAGCGGCAGGCGGAACACCGGGAGGTTGCATCCGTCCACCGCCACCGTGATCCGCGATTCCGCGATATCGGCGTAGCGAGCAACGAGCGTCCGGATCCGCCGTTGCAGCGCGTGGCCCGGGTCCGTGTAGTCCGCGTGCGAGAGACCGAGCGCGCGGCAGGCCAGAAGCAGCCCGGCGTGCTTTCCCGAGCAGCTGTTGTGGAGGGCCGTGGGTTTTTCCCCGCGGCGCACGAGCTCGCGGGCCGAGGCCTCGTGCATGGGCGAGTGGGCGCCGCACCGCAAATCGTCGGGCCGAAAGCCTCCGCGCCGCAGGATCCACCGCGCGAGCCGCACGTGACGGGGCTCGCCGCCGTGCGAGGCGCACATCAGCGCAATCTCCGCGTCGCCGAGATCGAATTGCTTCTCGCCGCCCGCAAGCAGCAGCGGCATCGCCTGGAACGGCTTCGCCGCCGACCGCGCGAAGACCGGAAGGTCGGGGTCGCCGCAGCCCTCGAGGAGCCGTCCCTTTTCGTCCACCACCGCGAGACAGCCCCGATGCACCGACTCCACGTGGGATCCGCGGTATACCCGGGCCAGCACCGGCGGAGCCTTCGTCATGGCGCCCATTATGGCAACTTCGGCTATTCTCAGACGGGCGGCGCCACGGAATAATCCCGTTCCGAAAGCCGTTCGGGGATCCGAATGCGCACGACCCTTCTCACGCTCGCGATGGCCGGTGCCCTGGCCACCGGCGCCGCTGCCGAGCAACCGCAACCGGCCCCGGTCTTTCCCGATCTCGAGTTCGCCGGGGTCGATGGAGGGAGCGTCC
>JANMPW010000208.1:0-11483 GCA_031370065.1 Acidobacteriota bacterium | reverse complement strand
CGGACCGCCGAGGCGACGAAGCTCGTCGAGAACATCTTCCGCGCGGTCAACATCGCGCTGGTCAACGAGCTGAAGATCGTGTTCGACCGAATGGACATCGACGTCTGGGAGGTGCTCGACGCCGCTGCCACGAAACCGTTCGGCTTCATGCGCTTCAACCCGGGTCCCGGTTGGGGAGGTCACTGCATCCCGCTCGATCCTTTCTATCTGACATGGAAGGCTCGCGAGTACGGGGTGACCCCGAAGTTCATCGAGCTCGCCGGCGAGGTCAACCAGCAGATGCCCCGCTACGTCGTCGAGAAGCTCCAGTTCGCCCTGAACGACCGCCGCAAGGCGCTCAAAGACAGCAAGATCCTGGTGCTCGGCCTGGCCTACAAGAAGAACATCGACGATGCGCGCGAGAGTCCGGCGTTCGTCATCATCGATTCGCTTCTCCAGAAGGGGGCGGTGGTCTCTTACCACGACCCCCACGTTCCGAAGGCCCCTTCTGTACGATCGTGGCCGAACCTTCCCCCAATGACTTCGGTAGCGCTTGAGCCAGAGACTCTCGAGGCTTGTGACGCCGTGCTCATCGTGACGGACCATTCCGCTGTTGACTACGCCATGGTGGCCCGCCACGCTTCGCTCGTCGTCGACACGCGCGGGGTCTACCGGAACTCGCTTCCCAACGTCGTCAAGGCATGAGGCTTTGCCGTAGATAAAGAGAGAGGCGCCGCATCTTGAACGGAAGTTCCCCTTTTTCCGACGGCCGACCATCGGACCTAAAGGGCGCTCGAGTGCTCGTGACGGGGGCTGCCGGATTCATCGGCTCTCATCTGGTGGACGCTCTGCTCGACCGGGGCGCCATCGTGCGGACATTGGACAATTATTCGACCGGGCATCTCGAGAACCTGGCGCAGTGCGGTAAACGCGTTGAGCTGGTTCAGGGGGATATCCGTGACCTGCCGACGTGCCGCAATGCGTGCGTGGGAATCGACCTGGTTTTCCATGAGGCGGCTCTGGGATCCGTGCCGCGCTCGATCGAGGATCCCGCCACGACACTGGCGACCAACGTCGGTGGTATGGCCAACCTCCTCGCGGCGGCTCGCGATGCGAAGGTTCGGCGTGTGATCTACGCTTCCTCTTCGAGCGTCTACGGCGACAGTCCGGCGCTGCCGGCGAGAGAAGGGGAGGAGGGCACGCCGCTCTCGCCCTACGCCGCTTCCAAGGTGGTGAACGAAGAGCTGGCGGCTGTCTTTGGCCGGTGCTACGGGATGGAGCTGATCGGCTTGAGGTATTTCAACGTCTATGGCCCGCGCCAGGACCCGGAAGGACCTTACGCCGCGGTGATCCCCCGTTTCTTCAAGGCCTATGCGGCCGGGCAGGCTCCCATCATCTACGGGGACGGCGAGCAGAGTCGCGATTTTGTCTTCGTCGCCGATGTCGTCGCGGCCAACCTCCTGGCGGCTGTCGCTCCGGAGACGGCCCTCGGCCGCGCCTACAACATCGCGTGCGAGCAGCGCACGACCGTCAACGAGCTCGCGCGCGTCGTCCGCGAGGCGTTCGGAGGGGGGCCGGAACCGAAATACGAGCCGGCCGTCGGCGGAGAAGTCAAGCATTCGGCGGCGGACCTTTCTCTCGCGCGGCAAGAGCTCGGGTTTGTTCCTGGAGTCAGGCTGACCGAAGGCATCTCCCGGACTTGCCTGCACTACGGGGAGCAAGGCGTCCGATCTGCGCACACCCGGGACCGGGCTCCCGGCCGCGTGAGCGCGAGCTGAAATGAGTTCCCTGACGCCGTCAGGAAGCAGTCAGGCCTCTCCGTCTGTCATCGAGGCCCCAACGCGGGAGCCCGCGACGATCCGGATCGAACCCAGCCATGGCTGGACTTCTCTTCGGCTCAAAGAAGTGTGGGCGTACCGGGAGCTGCTCTACTTCCTGGTCTGGCGCGACGTCAAGGTGCGCTACAAGCAGACTTTTTTCGGGGTGGCCTGGGCGATTCTTCAGCCGCTCATGACGATGATCGTGTTCACGATCTTCTTTGGAGGGCTCGCCAGGGTCGGCTCCGACGGTCTTCCGTACCCGCTCTTTTCCTACGCCGGCCTTCTCCCGTGGACGTTCTTTGCACAGGGCTTGAGCCAAGCGTCGAATAGCCTCGTCGGCTCTTCGAACCTCATCAAGAAGGTCTACTTTCCACGCCTCGTCGTTCCGCTCGCGTCGGTCCTCGGAGGTCTCGTCGATTTCGCGGTCGCTTTCGTGGTCCTCATCGGACTCATGGCCTACTACGGGATCTGGCCGTCCCTCGCGGTGATCTCGCTTCCAGTTTTCCTTTTGCTCGCAACCGCTGCGGGTCTCGGAGTCGGGCTCTGGCTTTCGGCGCTGAACGTCGAGTATCGGGACTTCCGTTACGTCGTCCCCTTTCTCATTCAGATCTGGCTCTTCGCGACGCCCGTGATCTATCCGGCGAGCAGGGTCCACGAGAAGCTTCACAGCATGGGGCTGCCGACCTGGCTCTACGGCCTCAATCCCATGGCTGGAGTGGTCCAGGGGTTCCGGTGGGCGCTGTTCGGTCGGGTCGCCTTTTCAGCAGCCGACCTGGCCGCGAGCACGGGGGCCTCGGTCCTTCTCCTGATTTCCGGAGCGTTCTTTTTTCGAAGGATGGAGCGGACGTTTGCGGACATCGTGTAGCAGGTCGCTGAAAAGGGTTGTGCCTCCCAGGGTTCGGCGATGAGCGACGCGGCCGTCCGCGTGCAATCCCTCGGAAAGCAGTTCCGAATCGGTGTCGGCAGAGGGTCGTACAAAACGCTGCGCGAGAGCCTCATCGGTGCGGCGGGGGTTCCCTTCCGCTTTGCGCGTCGGTTGGCAAGCCGCGAGTCGGCGCGCAGCGCCGAATACATCTGGGCGCTGAAAGATGTGACCTTCGAAGTTCGCGCGGGCGAAGTCGTCGGAATGATCGGACGCAATGGTGCGGGGAAGAGCACGCTTCTGAAGATCCTGTCCCGGATCACCGAACCCACCGAAGGATATGGAGAAATTCACGGGCGCGTCGGCTCCCTCCTCGAAGTGGGGACCGGGTTTCACGGGGAGCTGACGGGACGCGAAAACGTCTACCTCAACGGCGCCATTCTCGGGATGAAGCGCACGGAGATCGCCCGCAAGTTCGACGACATCGTGGCGTTCTCCGAGGTCGAAAAGTTCATCGACACTCCGGTCAAGCACTACTCGAGCGGTATGTATCTTCGCCTCGCGTTCGGCGTCGCGGCCCACCTGGATCCCGAGATTCTGATCGTCGACGAGGTGCTGGCCGTCGGCGATGCGTCCTTTCAGAAGAAGTGTCTCAACAAGATGCAGGACGTCGGGCGGGAGGGGCGCACGGTCCTCTTCGTCTCTCACAACATGCCGGCGATCACGCGCTTGTGCGAGCGGGCGATCCTTCTGGATGACGGTCGTGTTCTGCGGGACGGGCCCGCAACGGATGTTGTCAGCGCGTACCTCAAGGCCGGGTTCGGGACGTCGGCCGTTCGAGAGTGGCCGGATAGCGAGGAGCGACCGCATCGAGACATCGTGGCGCTGTGTGCCGTACGCGTGCGTGACGAGGAGGGAGCGATTGCCGAGACCATCGATATCCGACGCCCGGTTCTCCTGGAGATGGAGTACGAGACCTGGCGCCCCGATTATGTGCTGATGCCTTACTTCTCTCTCTCGAACGACGAGGGCGTCGTGGCGTTCACGTCCAACGATCTCGACCCCGAATGGCGCGGTCGGCCCCGCCCGCTGGGCCAGTACGTCAGCACGGTGCGGATCCCGGGGAACTACCTGGCCGAGGGAACGATGTTCGTGACGGCAGGCTTGACGACGACCAATCCGGACCAGAAGCAGTTCCTGGAGCGGGACATCGTGGCATTTCAGGTGGTCGACAGCCTCGACGGGGATTCCGCGCGCGGAGATTCTGCCAGGCACGTTCGGGGAGTCGTGCGACCCCTGTTGAAGTGGACGACGAGTGCGCGTTCGTTTCCGGGCCCTGCCGAATGATCGATGCCGGAGGGAACCCGCTCCCCCTCCGAGTCTCGCCCTTTGCGTCGTGAAAGACCATGATCGCGAGCTCCTCCAGGACAACGACATCGGAATGCACGTGGCGGTGGTCTGTCGACGCGAGGTGCTCGAGCAAGGGGGCTTGACGTACCTGTCCGCCCGCCGAGTCTTCGAGGAGACCTTCCCTGGCGCCCGGTTGGCGGTGGAAGCATGGGGCGACGTGCTCTCGGCCACCGGTTTTCTCTGGGGCCTCGCAGCGAACGAGCTGGAGCGAAAGGAATTGGAATACAGAGACCCGGAATACCCGGTCACCTTCGCCGTCAAGGCGGTCAAGGCTCCCGTGGAGCAGCGATGAGTGGGGACGGGAGCCCCTCCTCGATGCACCGTGACCGCGTGATTGCCGGGGGGGCTTTCGTACCGATCCTCATGTACCACCAGGTGACTCCGTCGCCCCTACCGGAATTTCGCAAGTACGCGGTGACGACGGAAGCCTTTGCCGCTCAAATGGAGTGGCTCGCTCTCCGAGGCTACGTTCCCATCAGCATGAATACCTTGTTCGAGCATCGCGCGGGCCGTGGAGAATTGCCGTCTCGCCCGGTGGTCCTGACTTTCGATGACGGGTACCAGGATTGTCTCGAACATGCGGCGCCAATCCTGAAAGCCCGGGGCTTTACGGCGACCTTCTACATCGTGGCGCGACTGGCAGGAAAGACGAGCAGATGGCTCCTGACAGAGCGGGGGATCGAGCTTCCGTTGTTGGACTGGGCTTCGGTCCGCCAGCTGAAGGCCGCCGGGAACGAATGTGGCTCCCACAGTATGAGCCACCCGAAGCTGAACCAGCTGCCTCCCACCGCTTGCCGGGAAGAGTTGCTCGCTTCGCGCCGGCTGCTCGAGGACCAATTGGGAGAGGAAGTGAGGCATCTGGCCTATCCCTTCGGCGCGTACAACGAAAAGGTTCGCGCGATCGCGGTGGAGAGCGGCTACCGCACGGCCTGCTCCGTACGGCCGGGCTGGTCGCCTCCCGACGACGATTTGATGGCGCTGCGTCGCATTCACGTCGAGGGGGAAGGTTCGCTGACGGACTTTGTCCACTCGCTTCGCCGTCATCGATCCCCAATGGAGTTGCTGCGGGCCGGGGTGCGCGTGCTCCGTCGCAAGCTCGGGTCCACGTGATCGGCGATTCGCCTCCGCCTCCCCGCGTCAGCGTGGTCATACCGACCTATCGGCGAAAGGCGTCGCTCGAACGCGCTCTCGAAGCTCTCTGCCGGCAGACGTTCTCGGCCGCGCAGTTCGAAACGGTCGTCTCCATCGATGGGTCCGAGGACGGCACGCGCGAGAGCGTCTCGACGTTCCCGGCGCCCTATGCGCTCCACGGGATCTGGAGACCCAACGGCGGCCGTGCCGCGGCGTGCAATGCGGGGATCCGCGCGGCGAGAGGAGCGCTCATCGTTTTGCTCGACGACGACATGGAGCCCGCGCCGCATTTCCTCGAGAGCCATGTTCGCGCCCATCCTTCGGGCAGGAGGCGCGGCGTCCTGGGGGCTGTTCCGGTTGCCGTGGGGCCGGAATCGCCGCCAGTCGTTCGTTTCATCGCCGACCGGTTCGAGCGACACCTCCAGAAGCTGTCGCGCCCCGAGCACAAGATCGGGATCCGGGATTTCTACACCGGGAACTTCTCGATCAATCGCGACTTGCTTCTGGAAGTCGGGCTCTTCGACGAGGGTTTCAAGGTTTACGGAAACGAGGACGGAGAGCTCGCCATCCGGCTGCTCGAAGCCGGTATCGAGCTGGTCTACAGTTCGGCGGCGATCGCCCGGCAGCACTACCAAAAGGATTTTCCGGCGCTCGCTCGCGACAAGATGGCGCAGGGGCGGACCTCGGTCGTGTGCGCCTTGAGACACCCGGAGACGGTTCCGAGTCTTCGGATCGGCACGTACCGTCGGGGCCCGCGAAAATGGAGGCTGTTCCGATCCGCGCTGCTCGCGGCGAGCCGCCTGCTGGGCTTTCTCCCGAAGTGGGTCCTCCACTACGTTGGATGGCTCGAACAACACCGCTCCCCGAGCCTGCAGGCGCGCTATGACCTGGCGCTCGATTACTTCTACTGGCTCGGTGTTCGGTCAGAGCTCCACGAGCATCCTCGAGCTCGTCGCAGGCTCGCGCTTTGAGTTCCAACGCCCCGGATCGGCCGCAATGAGCCGGACCGTCGTGCATTTCACCGACGCGTCGATCTTCGGCGGCGCCGAGCAGATGATCCTCACTCTTCTCGCCGGGCTCGACCATGGCCATTGGAGCCCGATATTGCTGCATCACGGCGAGGCCGGCCTGGCGGAGTTGATCGACGGCAGCCGGCGGCTGAACGTTCGAACGGTGGAAGTCCCTCGACACCGGACACGACGGGCGATCGGGTCATTCCTTCGGCAAGCTCGGCCCGCCATCTTCCACGCGCACCTCAACTGGCCGCTGGCGTGCTCGGACGGTCTGGTTGCCGCCGCACTGGCCCGGGTTCCCGGCGTGGTCGCGACGCAGCAGCTTTTCGTGCGCATCCAGTCTCGCCGCGGGATTCTTCGCCACAGGCTGCTGTCGCTCGCCGTCGATCGCTATATCGCGGTTTCGCATCACATGGCAAGGTTGCTTCGCGAGGTGTGCGTTTTCGGCGCGAGGAAGGTCCGCGTCGTGCACAATGGGGTTCTCCTGCCGCCGTTCGAGCGGGAAAGCCGCTTCGATCTGCGGCGGAGTCTGGCGGGCGGCGAGGATCGCCCGATCGTGCTGACGCTCGCCCGGCTTGCCCGGCAAAAGGGGATTGGATACCTGATCGAGGCGGCAGCGCGAGTCCCCGAGGCGCTCTTCGCCGTGGCCGGTGACGGTCCGGAGCGCGCCGCTCTGGAGGCGAAAGCAGACGCTTTCGGTGTGAGAGACCGGTTTCTCTTCCTCGGACATCGCCACGACACACCCGACTTGCTCGCGAGTTGCGATCTGTTCGTGCTGCCGTCGCTCTATGAGGGGCTTCCCGTGTCGGTCCTGGAGGCGATGGCATCCGCGAAGCCAGTCGTCGCGACGGCAGTCGGCGGAACGGATGAAGCCGTGGAAGATGCCGTCACGGGCTTTCTGGTTCCTCCCTCCGATCCCGCCGCGCTCGCCGGGGCGATCCGGAAGGTCATTGCGGACCGTCCCCTGGCCGAGCGTCTGGGTGCCGAGGGGCGGCGGAGAGTTCGGCGGGAATTCTCGGCGGAAGCCGTAGCAGCCAGAACGACTGAGATCTATGAAGCGTTGGCGACGGACCGAGAGGCCAAAGCAAATTGAAGCGGCATAGGCTCCTGGTTCCCCGAGAAGGAAGTCCCCTTCCCGAAACAGTCGTTGGGCCCCCCGGGGACTACACCGGCGCCAGTTTCGGGGCTCTGGCGGAAAATCAACGAAACCGGCTGCTGAGGCGAAGCGACTGGCGATTCCTGCTTCCGGATCCAAGTCCCGAGAGGACCATCTGCTTCGCCACGGGGCTTCTTCTGGAATCGGTGAGGCAGATTTCGAGCACGGTCGTGGAACCCGATGTTCGCGAGATCCAGCGAGACTGCGACCTTGCCGTGGCCGTCGATCCGGACGCTCAGACTCTGTCGCGGGCCAGCTCCGCTCTCAAGCCCGGCGGAGTTCTTTACTGCGAATGGACACGATTCAGACTTCGCGGTCGAGATCTCATCCGTCGGCGGCTGACGTCGGCGGGGCTCGAGAACATCGGGTCTTACTGGCCGGACGCCGACCCTTCCGTTGCGAATCCGGCGGCCTGGCTTCCACTCGAGTCGAAGAGAGTGCTCCAACACTACTTCGTTCAAAACCGGGGAAAGTCGCGGACGGCCTTCCGGAAAGCCGTCCGTGGCGTGCTGCGAAGGGGCCGTGCCCTCGCACCGCGGTTTCGCCTGGCACGTCCGGTCTGCTCACTCGCGCGCAAGCCTTCGCGGGTGTCGCGTGTTTCCCGTGACGAGCTCCGGGAGCTCATGCAGGCGCGGTGGGAGACCTTTGGACTCGGACCGGTTCCGACGTCGCTGTCCTGGCTGCTTCTCACCGGCGGGTTGAGAAGCACGAGCAAGGTGATCATGCTGGGCTTTGCTCACGCCGAAGGCCGCCCCACGATTGCTGTGAAGATGCCGCGAATGCCGGATTCGGCGCGGGCGGTCGAACGGGAAGGGGAGGTGCTGCGGGCGCTGCAAACGCGCCTCGGGTCGACTGCCCCTCCGGGCATACCCCGGGCGCTCGTTTGCGAGCGTGTCAGGGACATCCCGGTTCTGGTGGAGACGGCCTTCACGGGCACTCCTCTCCTGTCGGCCTGGACCCGGGACAATTACGGCGACCTTGCCCTTCAGGCGTCTCGCTGGCTCGCGAGCCTCGCAGGGAACCGGCCGCCGATCCCCCCGGAGAAGTGGCGGCCTCGGCTCGTCGATGCCGTGTTCACGGAGTTCGCTTCCAATTTTGGATCGGCCGTGGACCAGAAGTTCCTCCGCGATCTCGAGGCGGAACTGAGCGATCTCCCTGCGCTTCCGCTCGCGTGCGAACAGCGAGATTTCTCTCCGTGGAACGTGCTCTTGACTCCGGAGGGCGAGCTCGCCGTGGTGGACTGGGAATCAGCCGAGGTCGACGGCCTGCCCGCTCTCGATCTCATCTACTTCCTCGTCAATTCCTGTTTCTCGCTCGATCGCGCGCGCCGCACAGGGCGGTACCGGGAGTCCTATCGGGCGATGCTCGATCCCTCGACGGAAAGCGGTTCGGTCTATGCGAATTCTCTCGATCTGTATTGCCGCCGGGTGGGCGTCGACCCATCCAGCATCCCGGCTCTGCGGCTCTTGACCTGGCTGGTGCATTCCCGGTCCGACTACACACGGTTGTGCGAGGATGAGGGAGGCAGGCCGGATCCAGGCGCCCTCCGACAAAGCCTGTACGTCGTGTTGTGCGAAGAGGAGCTTCGGCGGCGTGCCTAGCGCACGGACGGGCGAGCCCTCGAGGCGCGGCCGAGTGAATCGCGAAGGATCGCCACTCGTCGGCGTGCGATGGAACGCATGAGGTTTCTCGAGAGACTGACGGGGGCGCTGGCCCGGCGACTCTTCCCTCCGCCTCCAGCGCTTCTGCGACAAACCGATTGGCGGTTTCTGCTGCCGAATCCGGAAGGAGAATGTTGGGACCACGTCGTGTTGCTGGGGGGTTCCCCCGAGCTCGCCAGGCTCATCACGGAGAGCGGGATCGCCAAACGCGTCACGTCGGAGATTCCGCGAGAGCGCTGCGCGGATGCGGTGATTGTTCTTGGCCGAGGGGTCAGGTCTTTGGAGCGGGCTGTTTCCTGTCTGTTGCCAGGAGGAGCGCTCTACGCCGAGATCCGAGGCTTGCGATTCCCCTCAGCGTCGCGTTCGCCGGGCCGCATCGTTCGATCCCTGAGAAAGCTCGGTCTGACGCAGGTCCGGACGTACTGGATTCGACCGAGCCTGGCCAGGCGAGACGCTTACCTGCCTCTCGATGCCGCGGGCCCCGTGTCCTGGTACTTCGAAAACGTTTTGGCGGAAAGGAATCTGCAGCGACGATTGGCGGGTACGTGGCTGCGTCTCACGACGAAGCTCGGGCCGCGCCTCAGGCAACATCTCGTGATCGATTCCGCGGTGACGGCCGTCGCCCGCGAGGACGCGGCTGTGCCCTCGCTCCTCGGACACTCCGGGCTGCCGAGTCGGTTACGCAGCCCTGGCGAACGGTTGCTGGTTCTCACCGGGGGCGACGCGCGGGACATCTATCGTCGCGTCGTCCTTCTTCCATTTGGACCCGAAGCTCGTGAACCGGAGCTCGTCATCAAGCTCTGGAGATCCCCGGAGCGGAACATCGACTCCGCCAACGAGCAATCCACTCTCACGGCGATCCGCTCGAGCCGGGTCGGCGTCGAGTCTCGGTTCGTACCAGCCCCCCTGGGATTGCTCCGTTGGGGCCAGCTCAGCGTCGGTGTGGAGAGCTATTGCCCGGGCCGATCCTTCGCAATTTCGAATTCCCGATGGGGAAGGTCGAGACGCCGGAAGGTTGAGGACCTCGAAAACGTCATGGCGGGGTTCGCCGAGTTCTACGGTCGGGCCACCATCCGGCGAGAGCCGTGGAGCGCCGACATGAGCGAGCGGGTGGAGGGCGTTCTCCAGAGATACGAGGCAGAGTTGCTCACCACGTCGGGCGAACGGCGGCTTTTCGAAGCCGTGCGCAGGCGGTCAGAGTCTTTGCTCGGAGGTTCCCTTCCGATCGTTTGGTCCCATCCCGACCTCGGGCCGAGCAACGTCCTGATCCGATCGGACAGCAGCATCACCATCATCGACTGGGCGAAAGCCGCGCCGGGATTGCCGCTCCTGGACGTTCTCTACTTCGTCCTGATCTCCTGCTTCGAGATCTGCGACGCGCGAGACGAGGAAGGGCGGCTGGTCGTGTTTCGAAGGCTGTTTCTCGAGAGCAATCCCGGGGATCGGATGGCCGTCGCTGTCCAGGGAGGCTTCGAGCGCTGCCTCCATTCTATGGGCGCCGATCGAAGGTTCTTTCCCATACTGCTCGTACTGCTCTGGGTCAGTCGCTCTGTGGGTCGGCTCGAGCGTTCCCGGGCATTGGCCCGCGGCGAAGAAGGAATCAATCCGAAGGTCGGCAATCCTTATCCGAGCTATATCAAGGCCCTGGGGGAGAGTCCGGACGGGCTCTTTCGCAGATTCGCGACGCCCGCCGAGGGGTCCTCCCGGCTCTTCATCGACCCGTCGGAACGGTCCGGGTCGAAGGCGATCTCTCTCTAGAATGCTTTCTGCACTTCGGGACATCAGTCGAAAAGTATGGCGCCGGCTTCATCCGACCGGGCCGCGGAGCACCGTCCTGCGGCAATGCGATTGGCGATTCCTGCTCCCGACGCCGCCGGGCGGGATGTTCGAGCACATGGTGCTCCTCGGTGCTCCGGAGGGCCTCGCCGAAGCGATCGTAAGGGCCGAGATTGCGCGTCGGGTGAGCGAGCAGGTCCCGAGGGATCGCTGCGCCGACGCTCTGATCATCCTGCACCGTTCCAACGCCGCAGTGACGAGCTGTGCGGGATGTTTGCGGCCGGAAGGGGTCGTCTACTGGGAAATCGATCGCAGGCGGCCCCTGCGTGCGCTAGCCTCCGTCGGTTGGGGATTCCGGGCGCTTCGGTCCGCTGGTCTCTCACCGACCTCCGCTTACTGGGTGCGTCCGGGGTTTAGGAACGCGCAGGTTTACCTTCCGCTCGGGGATGACTCGGTCCTTCGGTGGTATCTGAGGAACCTGTACACGGCGACCACACTGGGAGGACGATGTCTTGAAATACTCTTGCGCCTCTCGTCGGCGCTCGGGGCTCGCCTTCGGGAGAGCCTGATTCCGGCCTTTGCCCTGACGGCGGCCTACAGAGCAGAGAAGAAAGCCCCTTCCATCCTGGGACATTCCGATCTTCGCCGCGACCTCTGGCGATCCGTCCGGCGCCC
>JANMPW010000206.1:0-1750 GCA_031370065.1 Acidobacteriota bacterium | reverse complement strand
AAGGAAGAGCTGCTGATGGACAAGCAGGAGCTCAACCGCGTCTGGGTCCTCCGCAAGGTCTTGAATCCGCTCTCGACCGTCGAGGCGATGGAACTCTTGACCGAGAAGCTCGAGAAGACGAAGACGAATGCGGAGTTCCTGAATCTGATGTCGCAAGGATGACCGCGCAGCCGTCGCATGCGACGGCTGCGTGGTCATCCCGAGGAGCGAAGCTCCGAGGGATCCCTTTGGTGTCTCGGTGCGACTTTTCGAGGGACGCTGGGCTCTGACAAACATGCGCATCTCGGTCGTCGACTTCCTGAACGCCCGGCCCCTGACGTGGGGGCTGCTGCGCGACCCGCCCGCGGGCGTGGAAGTGTCGCGCGACATGCCGTCGGTCTGCGCGGCCAAGCTCGCGTCGGGTGAGGCCGACGTCGGCCTGATCCCCTCGATCGAGTACCAGCGGATCCCCGGGCTTCGGGTCGTGCCGTCGCTCGGCATCGCCGCCGCATCGGAGGTCCGGTCGGTGCTCCTCGTCTCCGACGTCTCGCGCGAGCGAATCCGATCGGTGGACCTGGATCCTGCTTCCAGGACCTCGGCCGCGCTGACGCGAATACTGCTGAAGCGGGTCTATGGGCTCGAGCCCGAGTATCGGGAAACGGGAAGCGATCAACGGGAAACGACGGGCCCCGATTCGGATTCGCTTTCCGTTTCCCGGTTTCCGCTTTCCGGCCGCGCGGATGCACGGCTCATCATTGGCGATCCCGCGCTGAAGACGCGCTTGAACGGGCACGTCGTGTTGGACCTCGCCGCGGAGTGGCGCGCGTTCACCGGGCATCCCTTCGTCTTCGCATTCTGGGCCGTGCGGGAGGACCATGCCACGGCCGAGGTGGCGGCGTTGCTGCGCCGGTCGTACGAGGCCGGCGTCGCGGCCTTCGACGCGATGGTCCGGGAAGAAGCGTCGGCGTCCGGGCTCTCGGAGCCGGTCGTCGAAGACTACCTGCGCCACGCCCTGCACTTCGAGCTCGACCGAGGCGACCTCGACGGCCTGCGCCTCTTTTACCGGCTCGCCGCGGAAGAGGGGTTGATCCTGCCCGCCCGCCCGCTCGTGTTCGCGCCGGGCGCCTGACGACGCCGCGCTTGCCGCGGCCGGGGCGCCGGCTTATATTTGTTGCATCATTCGCAACGAAGCGGACGACCGGCTCGGGTCGAGCGAGAAGCGCTACCGCGAGCTCGTCGAGAATTCCAACGAGCTCATCTGGTCCGCGGACGCCCTGGGCCGCTGGACTTTCGTCAATGCGGCCGCCCGGCGCATCTACGGGTGCGCGCCCGAGGAGATGATCGGGCGCCCCATGACCGACTGGATGGTCCCCGGGGACGCGAGCAGGGACCTGAAGACGCTCGAACGGATCCTCGAAGGCGAGCGCTACGTCCGGTACGAAACCCGTCACCGGCGCAAGGACGGCAAGCTCGTCACGCTCTCCTTCAAGACGGCGGCCGTGCGCGACGCCCAGGGGAACCTGCTCGGCACGACGGGGATCGCTTCGGACATCACCGGCCAGCGCGAGGTTGAGGAGGCGCGGCGGGTGTCCGAGGCGCGGTTCCGCAATCTCTTCGAGCGTAACCTCGCCGGCGTTTACCGCACGGCGCTCGACGGGCGGATCATCGACTGCAACGAGTCCTTCGCGCGGATGCTCGGTTATTCTTCCCGCGAGGAGGTGCGCGGCCGCAACGGCCGGGACTTCTACCCGGAGCCCGGCGACCGCGACGC
>JANMPW010000360.1:0-4486 GCA_031370065.1 Acidobacteriota bacterium | reverse complement strand
GTCAGCCGGGCCTCGACGATCTCCCCTTCGCGCGCGCCGTGCGACTTGCCCTCCTCGATACGGATGACGGCGTCGATCTTCGGGTCGTACGGGAGGACGATCTTGCGCCCGTCCTTCGTCTCGAAGCGGCCGACGACCCGCTCGCGAGCGCGGTCGAGCACCCGGACGACGACCCCGGACGTCCGCCCGGCATCCTTGCCGCCCCGGCTCGCCGCCCGCGAACGCTCCTCGCGCGCAAGAACGGTGTCGCCGTCCATCGCGCCGTGCATCCCGATGCGGGGCACGAAGAGATCGTCGCCGTCCTGAACGAGGACGAAGCCGAACCCCTCGGGACGCACAGTGATCCTTCCCGCGATGAGGTTCGAGAACTCGATCGCGGAGTACTTTTCGCCCCGGACGCGCGTGATCTCCCCTCGCCGCTCGAGGGCGTCCAGCCGGGCGCGGAGACCCCCCTCGTCCGACTCGCGGACGCGGAGCGCCTTCATCAGCTCCGGGAACGAGAGGACCCGGGAGCCCTTCTCGCGGAGGCGTTCCAGGATGTCGGAATCCGGTGGCAGCACGGGCCGGAGTCTACCCTGCAGGGGCGCAGCGACCGGCTGAGCCTACGGGTCGTGTTTCTTGGGTTCACGCGGCTGAAAGAGGCCGGGCAGATCGTCGATATTCTCGGGCTCGGGCGCAGTCACCTTTCGCTCCCAGCCGCAGGAGCGGCAGCGAACCACGCCGTCGACAGGTCGCGAGGAGGGATTGTGCGGGTCCGTGCAGTACGGGCTCGGGCAATTCCAAGGGAGATCCCGGGCAACCATGGTCGTTCGAGTGCCAAAACTATTCTACGCCCCCACGAGCGGTGCCAGCACCGGGATCGAACCGATGCCATCCTCTTCGCGGCGCTCCCATCGGAGGGCGTGCGCATGCGTGCCCGCCATCGCCCGAGCGAAGCCGGCGATCCCGTACGCCGACGCGACACGTTCGAGCTTTTCGAGCCCGGCCCCGATCAGCCTCACGCAACCCGCGGCCTGCCCCTCCCGCGCCTTGTGACAGCCCGCGGCAACCTGGATCAGGCCCTGCAACAAGACGCGCGCATCCCCTTGCTCGACGAGCCAGGCTTGCTCCCACGCCTCGTGGGCCTCGAAGTATCGGCCCGCGTTGAAGAGCAGCCGCCCTCGCTCGAGTTGCTCCCCGGTGGTCCTGCCACGCCCGCTCCCCATCGCGGGAGTCATATACTCGAACGGCCCGGAGGAGGTCGCCCATGAAGCCCTTTTTGATCGCAGTTCTCCTGGTTGCGGGCCTCGCGAGCGTTCGACCGGGCCAATCCGCTTCCGTGAAGCGGGCACCTTCGACGGCGCGTCCATCGGCTGCCCTCGACCCGATCGCCCTGGACGTCGACGTGCATGCGGTCGCCGGCACCAGCTCCAACATCAACGGCGTGCTCGAACCGGGCGAGACGGTCCAGATTTCGCCCTTCTGGATGAACACCCAGGGCGCCGGGCAGGCATTCACGGGGACCGCTTCCGGCCTCGGCGGGCCCGCGGGGCCCGTCTACACGATCGACGACGCCGCCGCGGACTACGGCACCGTCCCTGCAGGCGCGACTGCGGACTGCAACAGCGCAACCGGCGACTGCTACCTCGTCACCGTCTCCGGCGCGCGCCCGACCGCGCACTGGGATGCGACGTTCACCGAGACCCTGACCGTCGACGCGATCGCGAAGGTCTGGACGCTTCACGTGGGCAAGAGCTTTGGGGACGTGCCGACCTCGAGCCAGTTCTACTTCTACATCGAGGGGCTGTTTCACCTCGGCGTCACGAGCGGATGCGGCGGCGGCAACTACTGCCCCGCCGACTCGGTCACGCGCGCGCAGATGGCGGTCTTTCTCCTGAAGACCGAGTTCGGCCCGGGCCATGTGCCGCCCCCCGCCACGGGCACCGTCTTCAACGACGTTCACATCGGCGACTTCGCCGCCGCATGGATCGAGGAGCTGGCCGCCCTGCAGATCACGGGCGGTTGCGGCGGCGGCAACTACTGCCCGAACGACCCGGTGACGAGGGCCCAGATGGCTGTCTTCCTTCTCAAGGTCGAGCACGGCTCCGCTTACCTGCCCCCCGCCTGCACGCAGATCTTCAACGACGTGATCTGCCCCAGCGCGTTCGCCGCCTGGATCGAACAACTCTTCAACGAGAACATCACGGGCGGTTGCGGCGGGGGTAACTACTGCCCCGACAACGCCACCTCGCGCGGCCAGATGGCGGTCTTCCTCGACAAGATCGCCGGCCTCCCCGCCCCGCCTCCGCCGACCCCAACCCCGACTGCAACGCCGGTCACGCCGACGCTCACCCCGACCAGGACGCTCACGCCGACCGTGACTCCGACGCGCACGAACACCTTCACGGCCACGAGGACCTTCACTTTCACGAACACCCCGACCGTCACGGCAACGTTCACGCGGACGCCCACGGTCCCGAGCCCGACTTCCACGCGAACCTTTACCGCGACGGTCACTGCCTCGCGGACGTTCACGCGCACGGCCACATTCACGCTCACCCCAACCCGGACGCCCACCTCCTCGCCGACTCCGACGCCCAACCCGAATCACATCGTGCTCGTCGGGCAGGGGGGAACCAAGTTCGTGGACTCGATCAGCGGTACCTCGACCACGACGATCAACGCGGGAGAGACCATCGAGTGGCAGTGGGTCGCCGGGCTGCACTCATCGACATCGGGCGAGTGCACGCCCAACTGCATCCCGTCCAATGTCTGGACCTCCGGGCAACACAGTCCCCCGTTTACGTTCACCTTCCCCTTTCCCGCCCAAGGCACGTTTTCGTACTACTGCACGGTCCATGGCGTGATGATGACCGGCATCGTCATCGTTAACCCGTAGCGGACCTTCGACGCAGCCGAGATTCTTCGATCCGTTCGAGAAAGGCGTCTTAGTGGGCCTCGACGCCTTTCGCCCGAAGGTAGACGAGCTCGAACCGCGTGCCGCCGCCCGGCGCGGGCTCGACGCTGACGATTCGCCGAGTCTCGGCGCTGCCGGCCATGAGATCCACTTCTCCAGGCTTCGTCTCGTGATCCTTGCAGGTCAGTCCCGAGGGGGTCCTGTCCCCGCCCGGACACTGAAGCACCGTTCCGAACTTGGGGAGCGTCTTTCGGTAATAGCCGAGGACCTTCTCGGAGTTGTCCCTCGACTCGTACTTCACCGCAACGAGCCGGAACCCCTTGTCTGAGATCCAGAAGGCCACCGTCGTCCGGGCGCTCTCCTTCGCATCCTCTCGGAGACGCGACCCTGGATAAACTGGCAAGCCGATCTCCTTGAGGTCCGCCTCGCTCTTCAGCGTGGCGCTGCCCTTGGAGGTCGTGACTTCGACGCCTTGAGGAGGGGGCATGAGACTCACGGAGAGGAGAACGATAGCCAACGGTCGGACCATGATGACCTCCGCTGACCCTTAACGCATACGCGCCGTCGAAGGTTCCGGCGGACTCCAGCGCCGTGCGCTCCGAGTCAGCGTTGGCAGCTTTTCGGGCATCCTGTGTCCGCCGTCACAGCGCCCATCCTCTTATCGCCTTACCCTCTTGCGGATCATGTCCGGCCCCCAGGATTTTAGCCCTTCAGAGCTCGAACGCTGCGGCCTCGCCGTCATCCAACGCAGTCCGCGATCCGGCGAGGCCGTCACGCGGGTTTATTGCCTTCACTGCGGCAGCCAGGTGTCGCCGGACCGCCGCGACCTCGACCCGAACGGCTGGTGGGCTTGCGCCAGAGGTTGCAACACGAAATACAACGACACGGCGGCGTCGAGGCCGCAGGTGCGCCCCACGCCCTGAGCGACTAGCCGCCCGCGGGCTGGAACCCGATCGAGATCGACTGGGACCGCACGGATCCCCTCATCAAGCTCCAGGGACGGATCGATACTTCCGATGGGCGAAACGACCTTCCGAGGCGCAATGGGCGGCGCGTGATGAGCCGATCGGCTCTATTCGATCTCGGCGGGCCGGTCTGATCCAGCCCACAGCGTCCGAAGGTCGTCCCCGTACTCGGAGTTCGGGTTGCCGTATCGGAGCGTGTGTTCGCCGCCGCGCGTGTTGAGACTGCGGACGATGTCATCGAGCCGTTCCGCGTCAAGGCGCGGTTGCCGGGACAGCCGGTCGCGGACCTCCTGCTCGGACAGGTAGGTCGGCCTCCCTCCGTTGACCACGACCCGAATCGAGCCTCCGACAGAGATTCGATGAAGCGCGACTTCGATGTGTCTCATGTCACGATTGTACCCGGCGCCCGCCGGAGCGGATTGGCGCGGCTCGGCGCCGTACCCTCCGGGGAGCACGAAACGAAAAGCGGGAGAAAGAGCGGGAGTGGTTCTGTCGAGAGAATCAGAAGCGGCAGGCGCGCCGGGCGCTCACTATCTTCGCCGAGAGGTTGGTGCGAAAGGGGGGACTCGAACCCCCACGGTGTTACCCACAGGTTCCTGAAACCTGCGCGTCTACCAGTTCCGCC
>JANMPW010000358.1:0-3229 GCA_031370065.1 Acidobacteriota bacterium | reverse complement strand
CCTCGCGATTCCGTCCTACCCGGCCCACGTCAAGGTGCCGGTCTGGCTCGCGGTCATGGTTCTGTCGCGGGACTTCCTGCTGATGCTCGTGGGGCTCCTGCTCATCCTGACGTCGGGCAAGAAGAGATTTCCGCCCACGTGGGCGGGAAAGGTGACGGCCGTCACCCAGATCGTGAACGTGCTCTTCGTTCTGTGCGCCAACATCTGGGATTGGCCGGGGCCGATCCTCCTCATCGGCTCCGGCGCCGTGGCGAGCGTCACGGTCTATTCGGGCTTCGACTACGTGTACCGCGTCGCCCGAAATCCCGAGGAACCCGTGTCCGCGCACCCATGATTGCCTTGAAGCTCCTTTCGCGGCCGGGCTGTCACCTCTGCGCGGAAATGCGGGCGGACGTCGACCGGCTTCTCGGCAATGAGGCGCACGAGTGGGAGATCGTGGACGTCGATTCCGATGACGAGATTGCCCGCCGCTGGTCAGATTCGATTCCAGTGCTCTTCGTCAACGGACGACTTTTCGCGAAGATCAAGATCCCCCGGCTCGCCGCGCGCCTGCGCCTGCTTCGGGCTGCCGCGGGAGAAGAGCCGCGTCGGCCATGATCGGGGTTCCGGCAGCCGTGCTCGCCCTCGCGCTCGTGGCAGAGCCGCCCCG
This sequence comes from Acidobacteriota bacterium, assembly GCA_031370065.1. GTDB lineage: Bacteria > Acidobacteriota > Thermoanaerobaculia > UBA5066 > Gp7-AA6 > DAHUXD01. The sequence continues at coordinate 2,580 of JANMPW010000358.1, read as the reverse complement.
CGCGGCGCCGGGCATCCTTCTCGAGGAGCTGACCTGGGTGGAGGCGGAAAAGGTCCTCACGCCGGAGACGGTCGTCGTGATTCCGATCGGGGCCGAGTCCAAGGAGCACGGGCCGCACCTGAAGCTGAAGAATGACTTCATCCTGGCCGAGTACCTGAAGGGCCGCGTGCGCGAGCGCGTGCCGGTCGTCATCGCGCCGACGGTGAACTACCATTTCTACCCGGCGTTCGTGGACTACCCGGGCTCGACGAGCCTGCGCCTCGAGACCGCGCGCGACCTGATCGTGGACATATGCCGTAGCCTCGCGCGCTTTGGGCCGCGTCGGTTCTACGTGCTCAACACGGGAGTCTCGACCGTGCGCGCCCTCGCGCCTGCCGCCGAGGCTCTCGCCGCCGACGGCATCCTCATGCGCTACACGGATCTGCTCAAGGTGATGGATCCCGTCGAGAAACAGGTCAGCCAGCAGGAGGGCGGCACCCACGCCGACGAGATCGAGACCTCCATGATCCTCTACATGAGCCCCGGCGATGTCGACATGGGAAAGGCCGTCAAGGACTACCACCCGGGCAAGGGCGGCTTGACCCGCGATCCGAAGAAGGAAGGCATGACCTACTCGCCCTCCGGCGTCTTCGGCGACGCGACGCTGGCGACGAAGGAGAAGGGCAGGAAGGTCACCGAGGCCCTCGTCGACGCGATCGTCAAAGAGATCGAGGAGCTGCGAAAGGCCGAGCCGCCGGCGCGCTCCGGACCGAAGGAGTGAGGCTAGGTCGCGAACATCTCGGCGAGAATGGAGAGCGTGGCCGCCCGAGTCGCGGGGCTGACCCTTCCCAGTCGGCGCACGAGCCGTGCCCGGTCGACCGCCCGGATCTGATCGAGCGCGACCTCGCCGCTCTGCCCGCGAAACCGACACGCGACCCTCGTCGGATAACCATGCGTCCGCGTCGTCATGGGCGCCACGAGAACGGTGCCGAGGTGCCGGTTCATCTCGTCGGGCGAGATCACGAGGCAGGGACGCGTCTTCTTGATTTCCCGCCCCACCGTCGGATCGAGCCCGATCAGGAAGACGTCGAACTGGCGGACTACCACTCCCACTCGCCGTTGTCGAAGGACGAGAGGGGAGAGGACTCGGGCCACAGCAGCCGGTCATCGTGGCGCGCCGCCATCTGGCGGAACTGGTCGTCCCAGCCCTCTCGCGGACGGCGCCGGCTCCGCACGATGAGCTGCCGGCGGCGAACCTCGAGTTCGAGCTCGCCGCCGAGGTCGGCCTGCTCGGCCAGGATCTTGGGCACCCGAATCCCCTGTGAATTGCCGATTCGCACCAGCCGAGTTTTCACAACGACGCTCATGGCGGCCTCCATCCCGTAATCACATTGTAATCACGGCCCGGAGAATCGGTCAAGGGCCTCTGTGGTCCCAGTTGTCGTGAGGGGCCGGTCTTCGCTAAGATCGGCCCCGATGCGGGCATAGTTCAGCGGTAGAACGCCAGCTTCCCAAGCTGGATGTCGCCGGTTCGATCCCGGTTGCCCGCTCCAACCTTTTCGCCCGCGTCCAAACCTGGTTTTCGCGATGTCGGGGGTGGACTTACACGCGCTGGCAGAAAATGCTCGACTGTTCGCGCCGCGCGAACAGTGACTTAACGCGTTGTAGTCTTCCTACAGCCCGATGACTCTGTCCGCTGGTACACGTCTCGGCCCCTACGAGATCCTCGCGCCCATCGGCGCGGGAGGGATGGGGGAGGTCTACCGCGCGCGGGACTCCAAGCTCAAGCGCGACGTGGCGATCAAGGTCTTGCCGCAGTCGCTCGGGGCCGATCCTGAAGCCCTCGCCCGGTTCGAGCGCGAGGCTCTGGCCGTCGCGGCGCTGTCGCACCCAAACATTCTTGCAATTCACGACTTCGGCAACCAGGACGGCATCGCCTACGCTGTCATGGAGCTTCTGGAAGGCGAGACGCTGCGCGGCAAGCTGGATGCCGGCCCGATCACCCAGAAGCGGTCCGTGGACTACGCACTGCAGATCGCCAAGGGCCTCTCCGCCGCCCACGAAAAGGGCATCGTCCACCGGGACCTGAAGCCCGAAAATCTTTTCGTCTCGAAAGACGGCCATCTCAAGATCCTCGACTTCGGTCTGGCGAAGCGGGTCGAGACCGTCGCTCCGGGCAAGGAGACCAGCGCGCCGACGGGCTCGGGGCACACAGAGCCGGGTACGGTAATGGGGACGGCCGGCTACATGTCGCCCGAGCAGGTGAAAGGATTCCCGGTCGATCACCGCTCGGACATCTTCTCCTTCGGGACGATCCTCTACGAGCTACTCTCGGGCAAGAGGGCGTTCCAGCGAGACACCTACGCCGAGACGATGGCGGCCATTCTGCGAGACGAGCCGGCCGAGCTGTCGGAGTCGGGGCGGAACATCTCGCCCGCTCTCGACCGCATCCTCAAGCATTGCCTGGAGAAGGATCGGGAGCATCGGTTCCAGTCCGCCAGAGACATCGCGTTCAACCTCTCGGAGGAGCCCTCGCCGCCCGCCACGAGCAGCGCGCGAGGAATCGCCCCGCCGATCGGTTCGGCGGGATTGTGGGTCGCG
>JANMPW010000158.1:0-2140 GCA_031370065.1 Acidobacteriota bacterium | reverse complement strand
CGCGCTCGAGGATCGCACCCGCGCCGGGTTCCGGGACCTCAACGAGGCCAGCCTTGACGCGTCGCTCGTTGCAATCCGCCTCGAGGCCCGGATGGATCCGGTGGTCGACATTTCGGCCGCCGTATCGACAGCGATCGTATTCTGGTTCGGCGGGCAGCGCGTGCTGTCCGGATCGATCAGCGTCGGACTCCTACTGGTCTTCTTGGCCTACGTGGGCTCGCTCTACCGGCCGATCAAGAGCCTCTCCAAGCTCAGCTACGTCACCGCCAGAGGCGGCGCCGCGGCGGAGCGCATCCGCGCTATTCTCGATGAGGACCCGGAGGTTGCTGACAAGCCGGGCGCGCAGCCCCTCCGTCGGGTCCGAGGCCGGGTCAGTCTCGAGCGGGTCTCCTTCTCGTACGGACGCGAACGAGTGCTCGAAGACGTCTCGCTGACAATCGAGCCCGGCGAGGTAGTGGCGCTCGTCGGCCGGACGGGCGCCGGCAAGAGCACGCTCGCCTCGCTGGTGCCTCGATTCCACGACCCCGGCAGCGGCAGCGTGCTGATCGACGGCATTGATGTTCGAGAGGTGACGCTCCGGTCACTGCGGGCACAGATCGCACTTGTCCTCCAGGACACGGTGCTCTTCCGGGGCACCATCTGGGACAATGTCGCCTGCGGCCGTCCCAACCCGAGGGCGGACGAGATCGAGGTTGCCGTCAAACTGGCGGTGGTCGACGAGTTCACCAACCGTCTACCCCAGGGGCTTCTCACTCGGATCGGCGAACGAGGCCTCGATCTATCCGGCGGACAGCGCCAGCGGATCGCGATCGCCCGGGCCATCGTCCGAGATGCTCCCATCCTGATTCTCGACGAACCGACGAGCGCCCTCGACGCCGCATCTGAGACCCTCGTCGTCGAGGCCCTGCACAACCTGATGGCGAGGCGCACGACGCTGGTCATCGCCCATCGCCTTTCGACCGTTCGCCGAGCAGATCACGTGATCGTCCTCGAGCGCGGGCGCATCGTCGAGAGCGGACCGCCGGCCGTGCTCATCGCCACGGGCGGGGCGTACGCTCACATGCTCGATCTCCAGGGCCTCGTGTCAACGCAGCATCACCCCGAGCGTCAGAGCGATCAGGGGACCTAGCCAAGATGTCGTCTGCTAACGTGAAGGGCGAGGGCCCGCGCTCGGAGGCGGCGTCCCCGAGCGCGAGGCCGTCGGCCAACGGTCCGGTGATCATCATGTACGCGCAGAACGGGGCCGGCCTCGGCCACATGCGCCGCTGCACGAACGTCGCTGAGGCCGTGACGACGGTACAGGGGAACGCCCGGGTGGTCATCGCTGGCCGCTCGCTGGCGGCAGCCGCCACATTCGAGCTGCCGCCCCGCTGCGATGTGCTCAAGCTGCCCAACTTCGCGCAGCTCGGCGACGACTCATCCGGAGAGCGTCGAGTGCTGGCCCGCGACGAAGACCCAGTGTTCGGCCGGCTCCGCAGCCGCCTGCTATTCGACCTCGTGGGGGAGCTCCGGCCCCATGCGATCCTCGTCGACAACGAGCCACGGGGCTTGGGCGGGGAGATGCTGGCCGCGCTGAAACTCGCCCGGCGCGAGGGTCTCGCTGGCAGGATCGTTTGCGGGTTGCGTGACATCCGCGGTCGGGCAGATTACGTGGTTCCGAAGTGGCAAGGGGACGGCACCGCATCCGCGCTTGCCGAACTGTACGATACTGCATTGGTGTACGGGGACCCCGAGTTCTACGACACGCGAAGGGAGTACGGGCTCGGAACGGCCATCGCGGTCGACGTGATCGAGACCGGTTACTTGTTCGACGGTCTGCCGCGGCGCTCACCCGAAACGGTCCGCCGTGAACTGCAGTTGCCCGAGGCCGCGCCGCTCGTGGCCGTGACTGCTGGGAGCGGGGCGGACGGCAGTTTGCTCTTGGCCACCTACATCACCGAGGTCGCTCCGCGCCTCTCTATCGATGCCGTCTCGGTCATCGTGGCCGGGCCGCTGATGCCCGTGGCAGAGTTCGAGGCCCTGCGCCGCGTCGGATCCGGACGGTGCCGCGTCGTGCGTTCCTACGACAACCTGAGCCTCGTGGCCGCCGCGTCGGCCGTCGTCTGCCAGGGCGGCTACAACTCGATCTGCGAGGCGGTCC
>JANMPW010000147.1:0-4545 GCA_031370065.1 Acidobacteriota bacterium | reverse complement strand
GACCTCGCGGGCTCGCTCGCCTTCACGACGATCCTGACGGCCGTGCCCCTGCTGGCAACCTTCTCGCTCTTTCTCGTGACGTTCTTCCGCGAGAACGACGACCAGATCCTTTCCATCGTCAACACCCTCCTGCCCTACCAGACCGCGCACCTGACCCAGAGCATGCGCGACTTCATCGCCGAGTCGACGGCCATCTCCGGCGTCGGCCTGCTGTTGCTCGTCGTCGCCTCGGTGCGCCTCGTCTTCGTCGTCGAGGGTGTCTTCAACGCGGTGTGGGGGGCGCCGCGGCGGCGAATGAGCCTCACGCGCGTCGTCCTGTATACGTTCGCTCTCGTCGCGCTCGGCCTCGTTCTCGGCGGGATCGGCTTGGGCCTGCGCAGCGTCCGCCACGCGGTCCACGTGGACTCGGGCGTGAAGGCGGCCCTCCTCGGGGCCGCGCCCTTCCTGCTCAAGGCGTTCCTGCTGACGCTGCTCTTTCGCTACCTGCCGAACGCGCGCGTGCGGCTCGGCTCGGCGGCCGTCGCCGGCGCCACGGTCGCGCTCGCGCTCGAGCTCCTGCGGCTGGCCTTCGGCGTCTACGTCGAGACGCTGCTGCGCATGAACCTCATCACCGGCTCGCTCGGGTTCGTCTTCCTCGTGGTCCTCTCGCTGTACCTCGCCTGGGCGCTCATCCTCCTCGGAGTCGAGCTCACGCACGTCCTGCAGACCCACGTCGCCCGCGCGGCCGGACGGCTGGCGCCCCGGGGCCGCAGCGAGAGGGCCGTCCGCATGCTGCTGCGCATGTCCTCCTCGGCCCCGGCGCTCCTGGCCGAGATCGAGCCGGAGCCCGACGCCCCGTCGGCGGAAACACTCGCGATCCTCGAGGATCTGCAGAAGGCAGGTCTCGTCGAGGGAAAGCCCGAAACCGGCTTTCGCCTCGCGCGACCGGGACGGAAGATCACGGTCGCGCAGATCGTCGAGGCGCTCGCGCCCGACCTCTACCTCGTCAACCGGCAGCAGGAGGACCGGGTCGCCCTCGTCCTCGAGCCGCTCTTCTTCCGCCTCGATTCCGAGCGGCGCACCCTCCTGAACGCGACGCTGGCGGAGCTGCGCCGGCGGTAACGCATTACGCCGGCTTCGGCCGCAACACCTTCAGCAGTGGCGGGGCGACGAAGGTCGTCGCGAAAACGGCGACGAGGACGGCGACGAACACGCGATCCGGCAGGGCTTTCGTCGCCAGGCCGACCGAGGCGAAGATCAGGCCCACCTCGCCCCGCGGCACCATTCCGGCGCCGATGAACGCCCGCCGCACTTTGCCCCACGCGCAAAACCCCGCGGCAAACTTGCCGAGGAAGCCGATGACCGTCAGCAGGAGCCCCAACAGGAGGGCCGGCCGGTTCTCGGCGACGAAAGGGTTCAAGAGCTTCACGTCCACTTGCGCGCCGACGTAGACGAAGAACACCGGGGCGAAGGTGTCCACGACGGGCTTCAAGGCATGGTCGATGTCGTGGCGGCGGTTGGTCCGCGCGAGCGCCATCCCCGCCGCGAAGGCTCCGACGATGGGGGCCGAGTCCGCCTTCTTCGCCGCCCAGGCGACGAAGAGCGCGAAGGCCACGCAGACCGCGCCCAGTATGCCGCGCACGCTCGCCTTCCCCACGACGCGGACGAGAAGCCGGCCGAGCGGGATTCCGACGGCGATCGCGACGACGAGAAACCCGATCGCCAGTCCGGTCGACCTGGCCACGGTGGCGCCATCGACTTGCCCGCCTCCGGCCACCTTCGAGACGACGGCGAGGATCACGAGGCCGAGCACATCGTCCGCCACCGCCGCGCCGAGGATGATCTGGCCCTCCCGCGTGGCGAGCACCCTCAGTTCCGAGAGGACCCGCGCCGTAATGCCGATCGAGGTCGCCGTCAGCGCCGCGCCGACGAAGATTGCGGTCAACGTCTCATAGCCGAGCGCCCGCGTGACGAAATAGCCGCCGGAAAACGGCAGGAGCATTCCGGCCAGGGCGACCGCGAGCGCCGGGGCGCCGACGCGGACGAGGTCTTCGAGGTTCGTTTCGAGGCCCACCTCGAACAGAAGCAGGACCACACCGATCTCCGCGAGCACGAAGATCGCGTCCGAGAGCGGGACGAGCCCGAGGACCGAGGGCCCCAGCAGAATCCCGACAATGAGCTCGCCGAGCACGGCCGGCTGCCCCACGCGCTCCGCGAGCTCTCCGAAGAGCTTCGCCCCGAAGAGGGCCGCCGCGAACGCGAGGAGGACGGCTCCAAAGTCGATGCCGTGTTCCATGAGGCGAATCCTAGTCGATCGCAGTTAAGCTCGGCAGCATGCCGAGTACCGCGGCCGCCTTGAATCGATGGATCATCGCCGGCGCGGTCGCCGCCGCCGCGCTCGTCCTCGCCGCGCAGCTCCTCGTGCCGCCCGTCGTGGGCCTCGCCGACAACGGCGACTACCAGCGGGTGATGGGCTACGCGGGATTCGAGCATTCGACCGACAGCTACGCCGAGCGCTACTTCTCGTTTCTCCGAACGCAATACCGGGTCTACCCGATCGCCTTTCTCCGCAGCGGGTACCACACGTCGGAAACGGCCCTCGCGCTCGTCGCCCGTTTCGTCAGCCCCGCGTCCTGGCGCGGAGGCCTCTTCGACATCCGCGTACTCGGCGGCGTCCACATCCTCCTGTTTCTGCTCGCCCTGGGCGTGCTGCTCGACGCCTGCCGAGACCTGGCTCCGGTCGCGCAGTGCATCACCGCTGCGCTCTTCGTTTTCTTCTTCACGGACATCGGGTACGCGGGCCCGTTCAACTCGTTTTACAGCCAGACGGCCTCGCTGCTCTTCCTGTTGCTCCTCGTCGCCGTGGCCGCGACCGCGGTCCGGCGCGGGCGTCTCGACCGAGGGCTCCTCGCCGCGTACTTCCTCTCTGCCGCGCTCTTTGTCGCATCGAAGCCCCAGGAGGCAATCCAAGGCCCCCTCCTCGCGCTCTTCGGGTTGCGCCTCTCGGGCGTGGGATTTCGCGGCGCGTGGAAGAAGCTTGCCGCCTTGATGGCGCTCGCGCTCTGCGTCTTCGCGGCCTGGTACGGCCGCCACACGCCGATGACGCTTCGGGAGGCCGCGCTCTACCAGGTCGTGTTTTACGAGATCCTGCCGCACTCCCCCGCGCCGGACGCCGACATCGCCGCGCTCGGCCTCGATCCCGAGTGGATCAAGTACTCGGGCACGAACGCGTTTCAGTCGGACTCGCCGCTCTCCGACCCGGCGTTTCGCGTCCGGTTTCTCGGCAGCGTCGGCTACAAGAAGATCCTCCGGCTCTACCTCGAGAATCCGCGCCGGCTGGCCGAACGGGTCAATCGCGTGTCCGCGAAGATGTGGTCGCTGCGGCCAAGCTACGGGAACCTGGAAAAGTCCGAAGCGTTTCCGACGCGCACCCTCACCCATCGCTTCGCTGCCTGGAGCCGCATCCGCCTCGCGCTCTTCGGCCCGCGCGCACTGGCGTGGCTCGCGCTGCTCTTCAGCGCCAACGCGGTTGCCGCCATTGCCACCTACCGGCGGGCATCGAAGAAGGGACGCCTCTTTCGCGAGGGCCTGCTCGCGGCCGTCCTGATGTCGGCCGTCGCGTTCAGCGTGTGCCTCCTGACGAACGCTCCACCCGACCTCGCCCGCGTCTTCTACGTCGCCGAGGCGCTGTGCGACCTGCTCCTCGTCGCCGACGCCGCATGGCTCGTGCAAGCGATGGGCCGCCCCGGGACGACGGCCTGACGGCCGTTTGCCCGCCTCTCTCCTGCCGTGCTATTCTCCGCGCCCTCTTCCGTGTGGGGCTGTAGCTCAGTTTGGGAGAGCGCCTGAATCGCACTCAGGAGGTCGACGGTTCGATCCCGTTCAGCTCCACCAACAGCCTCACCGTCCCTCTTGAGCCACGCATTCGCTGTGGCACTGGTCTCGCTGGATCGACCCGACGACCTCCTGGGGGGCTCGGGGGGGGCGCTCGCCCCCGGTCATGAATGCCCGGCGGAACCGACTGCCCGAGCGAAGCGAGGCGCAGTCGGTTCGATCCCGATCAGCTCCACCAAGTTACGCCCTACCTTCGAAAAGCGGGCACGCAAACGGGAACGCAGGGATGGCCTCTGGCCTCGACGGGGATGGAGTTTTGTTCATGTCGTGGAAGCGGGGCCGCGAGCGGAACGCGGCTTTCCCCAACGCAGGTAAAAGGCGGGCAGGAGCAAGAGGTTTAGCGCCGTTGAGGAAAAGAGACCTCCCGCGATGATGACGGCCATTGGGTACTCGATCTCCTGGCCGGCGCGGTTACCGCCGAGGACGAGCGGAAGCAGCGCGAGGCCGGTGACGAGGGCCGTCATCAAAATCGGAGAAAGTCGGTCAAGAGAGCCCTGGATGACGAGCTGCGGCCCGAAGCTCAATTTCTCTTGTTCCTCGAGGTGGCGGTAGTGCGAAAGGAGCATGATCGCGTTCCTTGCGGTGATGCCGAAGAGCGTGACGAACCCGACGACGGCGCCCAGCGAAAGCGTCACGCGGAAGATGAGCGCCGCGGCGATCCCGCCGATCAAA
>JANMPW010000138.1:0-1736 GCA_031370065.1 Acidobacteriota bacterium | reverse complement strand
CGCGCTCGATAAGGCGCACCGGCAGGGAATCGTGCACCGGGACTTGAAGCCCGGCAACGTGATGTTGACGAAGTCGGGCGTGAAGCTCCTCGATTTCGGGCTCGCGAAGCTGCAGGAAGCCGGCGCGACGTCCCCGTTTTCCCCGCTCTCCGCTCTTCCGACGCAAGAGAAGGCGCTCACTGCCGAGGGGACGATCCTCGGAACTCTCCAGTACATGGCGCCGGAGCAACTGGAAGGCAAGGGCGTGGATGGGCGGACCGACATCTTCGCCTTCGGAGCGGTGCTCTACGAGATGGCGACGGGCAAGAGAGCGTTTCCCGGCACGAGCCAGGCGACCCTGATCGGCGCGATTCTGCACACGGAGCCGCCGCCGGTCTCGACAATCCAGTCCTCCTCGCCGGCCGTTCTCGACCGGGTCGTCAAGACGTGTCTCGCGAAGGATCCCGAGGATCGCTGGCAGAGCGCCGGAGATGTCGCCAAGGAGTTGAAGTGGATCGCGGAAGGATCGGCGGCAGGCGTCGCCGCCCTCGCGACCGATGCCACCGGACAGAGGCGTCGGGAGCGGCTCGCGTGGGCCGTCGCGGTGCTCACGGTCGTCCTCGGCGCGCTTGCGGCGCTCCTCTCTCGCCGATCGCAGGCGCCCGAGGAGCTGATGCGCTTCACGATAATGCCGCCCCCCGGCCAGGGCTTCTTCGGACCAGTCCAGCTCGCTCCGGACGCACGGCGCATTCTGTTCATGCTCCAGGACGAGGCAGGGAAAAACTCGCTCGCGGTGCGCTCGCTCGACAGCCTCGAGATGCGGCGACTGCCGGGCACCGAGGACGCGCGCGGCGCGTTCTGGTCGTCCGACGGCCGCGAGATCGCTTTCTTCTCGGAAGGAAGGCTGAGGCGCATCGGCGCGGACGGCGGCCCCGTCCAGACGGTATGCGAGAGCGGGGGCGCGTTTTGCGGCGCGTGGAATCGCCAGGGCACGATCCTCTTCCCGAAGGAGTTCGGCACTCCCATCGTCGCCGTTTCCGCCGCGGGAGGCATGCCTCGGCCGGTCACGGCACTGGACCCGGCCCGGGGCGAAGTCGCCCACTCCCAGCCCGCCTTCCTTCCGGACGGTCGGCACTTCGTGTACGTGGCGCGCAACATCGACCCGGAGAAGAGCTCCGTCATGCTCGCTTCGCTTGATTCGAAGGACGTCCGGCGGCTCTTCCCTGCGGACACCGCCGCCATCTTCGCCGAACCCGGCTTCCTTCTGTTCGCACGTAACAGCGCCCTCTTCGCGTGGAGATTCGACCCTCAGACCTTGAAGCTGGTCGGGGAACCAGCGCCCGCCCTCGAGCAGGTCCGCTACCTGAGCGAGGACAACTTTCTGTTGGCCTCGGCGGCCGGGAACCGCCTGGCGTACTTGTCGTGGTTCTTACGGCGGAGACTGGTCTGGGTGGATCGGAAGGGGCGCGAGCTCGGCACTCTCGGCGAGGTCGGGGGATACGCGGACGTGCGTATCTCGCCGGACGGCCGAAAGGTGGCGGTGGCGCTGCGCGATCCATCGCATGGCCAGAACCTGGATGTCTGGGTCCTGGACGCCTCCCGCGGGACGGGATCCCGGATCACCGCTGAGCGCACCGACGAGTTCAACCCCGCGTGGTTTCCCGACGGCGAAAGGTTGGTCTATGTGTCCGATCATGTCGGCATCTACGACCTCTACGAGCGGCCGGCGAGCGGGGGCGCCGAGAAGGTCCTGGTTC
>JANMPW010000103.1:0-1554 GCA_031370065.1 Acidobacteriota bacterium | reverse complement strand
CTGGCGCTGCCGGCTCTCGCCCAAACGCAGCCCGCAAATACGGTTCGTACGCTGCTGGCGGCCGGCCATCTCGGCAGCGTTGTCGACACGCCGCTCCATTTCAGGTTGTTCGCGGTCCGCCTGCCGGCGATGGAGCGTGTGCCCTATAGCGGGCCGAACAGCATGCTTTACGTGCTTTCGGGCACGCTGACCGTTGCTCTCGACGGCACTGCTCAAACCGTTTCCGAGGGTGCTGGCGTCTTCATCCCCGCGGGTCGCACGGCTGTCTTCGGTGCGACGGGTATCGAGCCAGCGCATTTCCTACAGTTCGTTCTGGCGCCCGCGGCCGAGGCGCAGAAGTCGCCGCTCGGGGGTCCCGCCAGCTCGGAAGAGTTGTATCGCACGCCCGAGCCGTTGCCGGGCCTGAGGGCCGGACCTTACGAATTCAGCCTCACCCGGGTCACCTTGCCGGCGGGCATGCCCGTCAACCCTCCGCACTATCGGTCGGGCGCGGCTTTGTACTACGTCATCGCTGGCACGGGGGCTGTCACGGCGGATGGGAAGATCGAACCGAGGGTAGCGGGAGCGCCATACTTCGAACCCTATAGCTGGGTTCACCAGTGGGCAGTTCCCGGCGACATCCCGCTCGTCCTTCTCCAGGCAAACATCAGTCAAGAGGGCGTACCGGCAGTCCTTCTAGGCATCCCGCCGGCAGTCGCGAAATAGCGACCGGCCTTCAGTCAATCACAACGTCGGCACGCGCCTGGATGGAGGGCGGGATCGTGAGGCCCAGCGCCTTCGCGGTTTTCAAGTTGATGGCAAACACGAATTTCGTCGGCTGCTCGACGGGAATGTCCCCCGGCCGCGCGCCCTTGAGGATTTTCCCGATAATCTCGGCCGTGCGCCGGTCGATTTCTGGAAGGTCCGGGCCGTAGCTCATCAGGCCGCCCGCCTCGACAAAGCTGGTGCTGGGAAAGATCGTCGGAAGGCGGTGACCCTCGGCGAGCGCCACCAGCGGGCGGACGCCGTTGGAGATCATCGGCCCCTCGAGGATCTCGACGCCCTGGACCCTGGCGTCGGCCATCGCCAAGAGCGCGCTCGGGAATTCGTCCGGGTCGCGCACCTCGAAGATGCTGGGAACGACACCGAGCGTCCGGGCGGCGGCGTGCACAGCGGTGACGGACGCCGCTCCGGCCGCTGCATCTCGCAGGATGCCCACCCGGACGATCTCGGGGAGAGCCTCCTTCAACAGTTCCAAGCGTTTCGCGCTCAGTTCCGGCCCGAACCACGAGGTCCCGGTGATGTTCCCGCCTGGATGGGCCTAGCTTTCGACAAAGCCTTGATCGACGGCGTCGCCGACCTGCATCATGACGATCGGGATGGTCAAAGTCGCCTGCTGTACGAACCGGATCGCCGGCGCGCTTGCCGTCACTATGATGTCAACCTTCAGGCGCACCAACTCATCAGCCAGCACTGGTAGCTGATTGATCCGCCCTTCGGCGGACCGGTATTCGATGGTGATCTCATGCCCCTCGCGCAGGCCGCGGTCGCCTAGGCCCTGTCGGAGATCTCTAA
>JANMPW010000097.1:0-4714 GCA_031370065.1 Acidobacteriota bacterium | reverse complement strand
CGCTCATCGTCCGCTTCTGCTTGCCGCGCTGCACCGCATTCAACAGGTTCGGAATCGCAATCGCCGCCAGGATGCCGATGATCGCGATGACGATCAGCAGCTCGATCAGGGTAAAACCAGATTCCCGCTTCTTCATTTGTGTGTGCCCTACCTTTCTGTTTTTCATACTCGCCTCCCTAGTAAGGCAAGGACAGGGCCAATCTCGACCTGGCAGTAACCATAGATATACCAATAGTTTACATATAGACCGGGGAGCTACCAGTGGCGTTTTGTGTCAATCCGCGTAGAGGTTCCGTGACACTAGTTGGCGCCCGGGGGATGCACGGCGAACTCCTCGAGGACATCCGAGAAGAGGTCGATGCCCGTGAGGTAGTCGCGCAGAAAGATGCGCTCGTCGTTGCCATGCCGCCGGGCTGCATCCGTGATGTTCATGGGAATCGCGGAAAACCCATAGGCCGGGATCCCCCGCTCCCGCAGAAGGATCGACGTCGTGTAGCCGCCAAACGTCGGGACGGGACCGAATGGGACCCCCGGAAAACGCGCCTGCGCCACGCGGCGCAACAGCTCCGTGAACGGGGTGGGATAGGGGCTCGCGATGCTGACTTCGCTCTCGGCCGAGATCACCACCGTCAAGCCCTGCTTCTTCGCATCCTCGAGGATCGGACGCAGGAATGGAGCCGGGTCCTGGCCAGGCGGCACCGAGATGACGGCGATGCGCCGGGAGAAGCCGGGGTGGTCGGGGTGCTGGTAGAGCGGCGACCAGTTGATCCGCGCCTCCATGAAACAGGCGTAGCGGTCCGGCAGGATGGCGAGCTCTGCGGGATTGCGCAGGACCCGGTCGAGATGCCGCAGCGGGTCCGTCAGGGGCGAGCTCAGGTGGTTGGCCAGCATCTCGAAACCCGCGACGACATGCGGATGCGGCGCGACCGGGGTCGAGTCGAGTTTCGGCCAGCGCGCCGCCAGCTGCTCGAGGGGCGGGTTCGAGACGGCCTCGAACTCCGCAAGCGCGTATCCCGCCTGGAGGGTCTCGAGGCCCCAGAAACGGACGTCGCGAACGATCACCTCGGTCGTGCCGCCCTCGTTCAAGACCTGCCGCACGCCCGCGAACCACTCGGGACGGTGCTCCAGCAGCCACCGGGCGCCCCAGCGCTGACCCACCTCCTCGTCGGCCTCTGCGAGAAAGAGGATGTCGCTCTCCGGCACGATCCCCTTGCGCTTCAAGTTGCGCATCGCCAGGGCCTGCGCGAGGCCAAGGGACTTCATGTCGTAGGCGCCGCGGCCATAGAGGAACCCGAGCTTGATCGTGCCTTCGAAGGGCGCGGCCTCCTTCCAGTACTGCGGGAAGGCCTCCACGACGTCGATGTGGTTGAGCAGCAGCAGCGCGCCCTCGCGCCTGCGGCCCGGCAGGCGCGCGAGCACGTTGCAGCGTTCGGGGGCCGGGCAGACCATCTCCACCTCGATGCCCTCGCACTCGAAGAAGCGACGGAGAAACTCGGCGCCCGCGCGCTCCCCCTTCTTTGGAGTTGTGTCGATGCGAACGTAGTCCCGCAGGAGCCGCACCGGCTCTTCGCGCAGCCACTCTTCCGGGGAGCGTTTGATGTCGGGAAGCTCGGACCGCTTTGCCGCGGCCGGAGGCCGGCCGCATGCGGTGCACAGCAAGGCAAGAGCGATCCAGAGCCGTCTTGTGGTTCTCATGCGTCTGTCGCTCTCCATCGGGACCGGGCAACAAGGTAACCGATCGCGATCATCCCGAAGAGCGCAGGGCCCCACGCCGAGACCGCGAGGCCGGGAACGCGCTCCTCCCACGTCATCCGGTGCCGTCCGGGTGGAACGGGCACCGCGCTGAAGGCGAGCTGGGCGGGAACGGCCTCCACGGGCTGGCCGTCCAGGAGAATCCGGCGATGGGGCCAGTATGCCCGCAGCACGAAGAGCCATCCCGCGTCGTTCGCGTCGAGGTCGAGCACCAGGCGTTCGGCCGTCTTCTCGAGGACGCGAACCGACCCCGGACGCGCCCGCCCGCTCGACATGCCGCCGCTCTCGATGACGACTTCCCCTTCGCCCAGGCGCGGCACCGCCTGGAGAGCGGGCACCGCGCCGGGCGCCTCCCTCCATTGCTCCAGCAGCCGTATGTCGGGAAAGGCGCGGGCGTGCTCGTCCCACTCCTGCAACCCGTCTCCACCGAAGCGCCGGTAGCCCGCGATCGCCTTCTGATCCTTGTAGCGAATTCCCCAGCGCAGGGCGAGGTTGCCGAAGAACGCCTCGGAATCCTGGAACCCGGTGGCAAATCCCGAAACCCGCCTCAGGCTTTCGGTCCGGGACAGATCCCCGACGTCGAAGTCCTCGTTGATCACGGTGCCGCGGCCCCAGAGCACCGGCGTGTTGTGCGTCCAGCCCCGGCGGCTCGAGTCCGAGTACAGGAGGGTCGAGTCCGCGGCCGCTTCCGCCAGCGGCGACGTCCCGAGGAAGAACGCCTCTCCGAGCGTCCGGTAGGAGCCCTCCGGATCTTTCTTCTGTATGAGCCGCGCAAATGCGGTCGGCCCGAAAACAGCGTCTTCGCGAAAGGACCGCGCGATTTTCCGGTTGGCCTCGATCGGGACGAAGGTCAGAAGCAGGACCGCACCGGCGAGGGCCCCGCGACTGCGTCGGCCGAGCAGGTCGATCGCAATCACGCTGGCCATCCAGAGCAGGCCAGCCTCGGCGAGCGCCCCCGGCAGGCTCGCTTGCGCCCGCGCGCCGAGGACCGCCGGATCGCCGCCGATCGCCCGCACCGCCAGCCGCGCCGCGCCCTCGGGAAACGTTGCGACAGAAAGCGCCGCGAGCGCGAGGACGGCCCCGACCGCGATAATCCAGCTCGGCCGGCGAACGGCCCTACGGTACGCGTCGAAGCCCAACGCCGCCGCGATCGCGAGCGCGAGCACGATGGCCACCGCGAGCTTCTCGGGATTGCGCAGCGGCAGCGGCGAAGGGATGCGGGCGGCCCAGCCGATCGGCACGAGGCCAGGCGGCACCGACAGGGCGAGCGACACGAGCAGGAGAGCGCGCGAGAACCGGGCGCCCCGCTCGCGGATCTTCCAGGTCGCGACGACCGCGATCACGGCGAACGCTCCGCAGTAGAGCGTGTCGAAGATCCCCATGGCCCGGCCGCGGAAGAGCGGCCCTCCCCACAGCGTCCCGTGGGTCATCTCCCAGGCGGGCCCGAAGGGGTAGGGGATCACGAGCTCCGAGAGCCGCAGCGGGTGAATCGAGAAGTAGACGGCGTCCGAAAGCTTCATCCCGAGCACCGCGCGATTGGTCAGCGGAATCCAGAGCGCCGTGGCGACGATCTGGGGAGCCGCGGCGAGTGCGCCGAGAGCGACGGCGCAGACGAGCGCGCCGAGCTCGCGAGGGCGCATCGGGCGGTCGTTCTCGATCGCGATCCAGAGCGCCGCGCTGCCGACGGCGATGGCGCACGTGAAGATGTCGGCGCCGAGAAAGTCGAGCGCGAACAGCGTCGCGACCGGCAGAACCCGATGCCAGGGCGCCGCCGCCGGCCGGCCGACGGCCCAGAGGATCCACGGGAGCAGCGCCATCCCGGGCTGGATGTGGGGAAAAAAAACCTCCGAGACGACCACGCCCGAAAAAACGTACGTGACCGCGCCAATCCATGCGGCAGAGCGCGAGCGGCCGACCGACAGGAGCAGGGCCAGGACCCCGAGGCCGGCGGCGGCCCAGTGCAGCACGGGATAGATCCGCGCGGCCAGCGGAAACGGGAACGGCGCCAGCAGCGCGCGCACCGGATAGAGGGCGCCCGCGTTGGGGTTCGGCATCAGCGGTCTTCCACCGGAGATCTCCGGGGTCCAGACGGGCAGGCGGCCGCGCGCGTATGCGTCGTGGATGGACTTCTCCATC
Organism: Acidobacteriota bacterium; assembly: GCA_031370065.1. Classification (GTDB taxonomy): domain Bacteria; phylum Acidobacteriota; class Thermoanaerobaculia; order UBA5066; family Gp7-AA6; genus DAHUXD01. Next base: position 826 of record JANMPW010000097.1, on the reverse strand, counting down.
GGCAGGTTGTAGGCGATCAGGTCCCGGCCGCTGAAGTTCCTCCGCAGGAAGAGGGGGCTCGCGTACAGGACGACGACCAGCGCTACGAAGAGAAGGCCCGGCGCTATGCGCCGCAGCCGCTCCCGGCCCGGCCGCTCCTGGATCGGGCTCACGCGCGCGGCCCGCTCGCGGACGGGCGCCGAACCGAAAGCGCGATCGCGAGCGCCGCGAAGAGCACCGGCCCCCAGCGCGAGACGTCGAAGCCCGGCACTTCCTCCCGCCAGTCGATGCGGTGCCGGCCCGCGGGCACGGGCACCGCCGAAAACGCCAGCTGCGCCGGCATCGCCTCGACCGGCGTGCCGTCCACGCGGACCGTCCGGTACGGCCAGAAGCCGCGCAGGACGAAGAGCCACGTCGGATCCGGCGCGGACACGTCGAGTGTCAGCCGCTCGGGGCTGCGCTCGACGATGCGCAGATCCGCCGCGCGGGCGCTGCCGCTCGCACGGCGGCCCGTCTCGAGAACGACCTCGCCGGCATCCATGTGCGGAAGGGCCCCGAGCGCCGCGACCGCGCCGGGCTCCTCCCGCCAGCGCTCGAGCAGGCGGATGTCGGGACGCGCGTCCGGATTCTCATCCCAGTCCTGGAGGCCGTCGCCCCCGAAGCGGCGAAAGCCCGGCAAGGGCAGCTGATCGCGGAACCGGAGGCCGAAGCGAAGCGACAGTGCGGAAAAAAATGGCGCCCCATCGGGCTGGCTCGCCGCGAACAGCGAAACGGACCGCAGGCTGTCGAGGCGGGAGAAGTCCCCGCGGTCCACATCCACGTTGAAGATCGTGCCCCGACCCCAGAG
>JANMPW010000007.1:0-2274 GCA_031370065.1 Acidobacteriota bacterium | reverse complement strand
TTCGCCTGCGGCTTGAATCCCCTCCGCGGGCAGAACAACGTCCAGGGCGGTGGGGACATGGGCGCCATCCCTGCGAGATTCCCCGGGTTCCAGGACCTCGAGGAGCCGGCCACCCACACCATGTTCACCACTGCTTGGGGCGGCGCCAAGTTTCCTTCGAAGAAGGGCTATCACCTCAGCGAGATGTTCGAGTCGATGGATCACGACGAGCTGAAGGCGCTCTACATAATCGGCGAGAACCCCGCCCGCAGCGAGGCCGATCAGACGCGTGCGGTCCGTTTGTTGAGCGGCCTCGAGCACCTCGTCGTTCAGGACATCTTCCTCACCCAGACCGCTGAGCTTGCGCATGTCGTGCTGCCTGCAGCCGCGGGTTGGGCCGAGTCGGAGGGACGGTCACCAACAGCGAGCGCCGTGTGCAGCGCGTGCGGCGAGCGCTCGATCCGCCCGGCGGGGCTCGCGACGACGTTGAGCTCATCTGCGAGATCGCCAAGCGCCTTGGGTCCGAGTGGGGTCATCCCACCGCCGAGCAGGTGTGGGACGAGGTCCGCTCCTTGTCGCCCATGCACGCCGGCATGTCTTACGCGCGCCTCGACGAGCTCGGTGGAATCCAGTGGCCCTGCCCCGATGAGTCGCATCCCGGCACCGAATTTCTTCACGCCCGCCTCTGGGCGGATCCCATCGAGGGACCACCGGCGCCATTTCACGGGGTCGAGAACGATCCCCCCGTCGACCTGCTCACCGACGAGTTTCCGATTCGCCTCACCACCGGCCGCCGGCTCGATTCGTTCAACACAGGCGTGCAAACCGGCGGCTACACGTCGCCCTTGCGCACACGCGAGGCCATCCTGATCTCGCCCTCGGATGGCGCCCGTCTCGGGATCGCCGATGGAGAGAGGGTGCGCGTCAGCTCTCGACGCGGCTCGGTTGAGGCGCCGATCCGGTTTGACGCTTCCCTGCGGCCCGGCCTCGCCTTCATGACCCTCCACTTCCCAGACCAGGTCGCCACCAACGTCCTCACCATCGACGCCACCGATCCCAAATCCGGCACCGCCGAGTTCAAGGCGAGCGCAATCCGGATTGACAAGCTGGTCCCGGTCCCCGCCAAGTAATTGGACATACGGACCACTGGGGGACCGCCGACAGCCGACGAGATCGCAGCCGTCGACGGATTCCTGGGTCCACCCGAATCCCTCTGGGAGGGCGGCGCTCGGGTCGAATCGGATGACCACCTTGCCTACGGCGGCCGTGCCGCGCGGTCTCGACGCCATCTCCTGCTGCCCGTGCTCCACGCGGTGCAGGATCACGTCGGGTGGGTCAGCCGCGGCGCCATCGAGTACGCATGCCGGCGTCTCACGGTCCCACCCGCCGACGCCTATGGCGTCGCCAGCTTCTACGCCCGCTTCGCGCTGGAGGAGCGGCCGCCTCTTGCTGTTCACGTTTGCGACGACATCGCCTGCAAGTGCGCGGGGGCAGATCAGCTTTGCGAGGCGCTGGAGAGGGGCTTCGGTCCAGCGGGCGCGCCCTTGGGTTCCGCGGCCTGGTACCGCAGCCCCTGCTTGGGCCTTTGCGATCGCGCTCCCGCGGCGCTGGTCGAGCGAGCCGGGAGCCCGCATGTTGAAGCTCGGGTCGCACCCGCTGTTTACGAAACGCTTGGCGGGATCCTGAGCGGAGCGTGGCCTTCCACCGATGGGCCGATGCAGCCACGGACTGGGGCAAGGCTGCTGCGGCGAGTCGGGATCGTGGATCCAACCAGCCTCGACAGCTACATCCAGGCCGGCGGGTACTCGGCCTTGGGGCGCGCGCTCGAGCTCGGTCCCGAAGGCGTGGTTCGTGAGGTGACCGAGGCCAAGCTCCTCGGCCGCGGAGGCGCTGCCTTTCCGACGGGTCGCAAATGGGAAGCCGTGGCCAAGGCGCCGGCCCGTCCTCACTACATGGTTTGCAACGCCGATGAGTCAGAGCCCGGCACCTTCAAAGATCGCGTGCTGATGGAGGCCGATCCATTTGCTGTAATCGAGGGCATGACGATCGCCGCCCTCGCCACAGGGTGCGGGCACGGCTACCTGTACGTCCGCACCGAGTATCCCCTGGCTCGCGGACGGATCGAGAACGCGATCGCGCAGGCGCGGGCGAAGGGCTTCCTCGGCGCCGACGTGGCCGGTTCGGGCATGGCCTTCGACATCGAGGTTCGGCGCGGCGCCGGCGCCTACATCTGTGGCGAGGAGACCGCGCTCTTCAACTCGATTGAGGGGAAGAGGGGGGAGCCGCGCAACAAGC
>JANMPW010000006.1:0-2657 GCA_031370065.1 Acidobacteriota bacterium | reverse complement strand
TTCTGGTAGGCGGCTTTCGCCGGGATCGGGAAATCGACCCTGGTGACGATCTCGCCGTCTTCCAGAGCGGTCGAGAAAAGGCCGGTGAAGAAATCGCCCGCCGCGATCTGGCGCTTGGTCGTATGGATGGTCGCGCCGAGGGCGAGCACGACGGCGGGGTAGTCGGCGGCGGGATCGTTGTTGGCTATCGACCCGCCGAGCGTGCCCAGGTGGCGGACGGCCGGATCGCCGATCATGCCGGCGAGTTCGGCGAGCGCCGGGATCGCCTTCGCCACGACTTCGGAAACGGCGACTTCGGCATGGGTCATCGCGGCACCGATCGTGACACTGCCGATCGTTGCGGCGATGCCCTTCAACTCGGGCAGGCGGGCGATGTCGATGAGGTCGGTCGGCGCGGCGAGGCGCTGCTTCATGGTCGGGATGAGCGTCTGGCCGCCGGAAATGTAGCGGGCGTCGCCGGCGAAAAGCGCGGCCGCCTCGGCGATCGTGTTCGGGCGGTGGTAGCGGGTCTCGTACATTCGTGCCGCTCCTAGCGCGCCATCGCCGCGGCGCCGGCCGCGATCGCTTTGACGATGTTGTGGTAGCCGGTGCAGCGGCAGATGTTGCCCTCAAGCTCGTGGCGGATGGTCGCCTCGTCGAGCTTGTTGCCCAGGCGGCGTACCATATCGACCGCGCTGATGATCATGCCCGGCGTGCAGAAACCGCACTGGAGGCCGTGATGCTCGTGGAAGGCCTGCTGCATGGGATGAAGCTGGGAACCGCTCGCCAGGCCTTCGATGGTCGTGACACGGCTGCCAGCGGCGCGGACCGCGAGCATTGTGCAGGATTTGACTGCGACGCCATCGACCAGCACGAGGCAAGCGCCGCACTGGGACGTGTCGCAGCCGATATGCGTGCCGGTCAGCCCGAGTTTCTCCCGAAGCATCTCGACGAGGAGCGTACGGTCCTCCACCTCGGCGGAAGCGCTTTTGCCGTTCACTGTGATCTCAACTGCGGCCATGATTTCTCTCAGCGGAAAATGATGATCAAGACGACGCCGGCGATGATCGCAAGCATGCCCCACATCATCGGGCCGCCGAGGAAGCCGCGGATAGCTGCCTTTTCAGCTTGCATTTCGGCGCTATGCGCGGTCTCGGCCACGGCGTGGGCGGCCTCCTCGACGGCATGCTCGACGACGTGCTCGATATGCTCGACCGGCTTGTCGCCGACCCTGGCGGCAAAGGCCGTGAAGAACTGATCGGCCATCTGCTTGGCGGTAGCGTCGATCAGGCGGGCGCCGATCTGGGCGATCTTGCCGCCGACCTGGCCGCGCGCGGTGTAGTTCAACAGAGTGCTGGCGCCGTCCTCGGTGAGCGTGACGTCGGCCCCGCCGCTGGCGAAGCCAGCAACGCCACCCTTGCCCTCCCCCGAAATGGTGTAGCCCTTCGGCGGATCGATATTGGAGAGCGTCACCGTGCCCGTGAACGTGGCGCGGACCATGCCGAGCTTGGCGTTCACGGTAGCGGCCATCTCGGTGTCGGATACCTTCGCCAGCGCCGTGCAGCCGGGGATCGACAGCCGCAAGATTTCCGGATCGTTCAGCGCCGCCCAGACCTTGGCCCGGGGCGCCGGGATGCGAACCTCACCTGACATTTCCATGATCGTACCCTAACCTGACGAAGGTCTGGCATTCGCTTCCGCTGTCGGATCGTGTCGAGGTTGCCGATCGTCGCCGGAAACCCGCGCGCGGGCAGCGCGCTCTTCGACCTTTGATGGAGACATGGTGGCACGGCAGGGTCGGCGGCGGCAAGCGCTCGTTGGCTTTCACGCCCGGCACGGCTAAACCAGCGCGGTGACAGCCAGCGAATCCCGGACAAGAGCGGCAGAAAGCAGGGCGATTGCCCGGCGGGCGCCCGTCATCCTCGAGACCGGAGGATGGAGCGACTACGCCCTTCTCGATTCCGGCAACGGCGAGAAGCTGGAACGATACGGCCCCTACCGGATCGTTCGGCCGGAGGCGCAGGCGCTGTGGACGCCGCGGAGGCCTACGGCGGAATGGGAGAGCGCGGACGCGAAGTTCGTCGGCATCGGCGAGGATGAGGCGGCGGCCGATTCCGGGCGTTGGCGCTACAAGAAGCCGCTCAGCGAGACCTGGCCGATCACCTACGACGGCATTCCGTTCCTCGGACGCTTCACGAATTTCCGGCATGTCGGGGTTTTCCCGGAGCAGGCGACCCATTGGGACTGGATGAAGGGGTTGATCGCCAAGGAAGCCGGACGGCCGCTGAAAGTTCTCAATCTTTTCGCCTACACGGGCGTGGCCTCCCTAGTTGCGGCAAAAGCCGGAGCCGAGGTGACGCACATAGACGCTTCGAAGAAAGCGATCGGCTGGGCGCGCGAGAACCAGACGCTCGGCAAGCTCGACGCGCTGAAGATCCGCTGGATCTGCGAGGACGCGGTGAAGTTCGTCGAGCGCGAGGGCCGGCGTGGCAATCGCTATGACGGCATCATCCTCGACCCGCCGAAATTCGGACGCGGGCCGAACGGCGAAGTGTGGGACATCTTCACCGACCTGAAGGGGCTGCTCGCAGCGTGTGTCGGACTGCTTTCGGAGCGGCCGATGTTCCTGATCCTCACCGCGTATTCGATCCGCGCGTCGTTCTACTCGATCGACGAAC
>JANMPW010000698.1:0-3365 GCA_031370065.1 Acidobacteriota bacterium | reverse complement strand
CCGCCCGGCGTCATCAAGATGGTGAAGGCCTACGTCGCCATGAAGCGCAAGCTCTCGGTAGGCGACAAGATGGCCGGCCGGCACGGCAACAAGGGCGTCATCTCCCGCATCCTGGCGGAGGCGGACCTGCCGTATCTGCCGGATGGCACCCCGATCGACATCGTGTTGAACCCGCTCGGCGTTCCGTCGCGCATGAACGTCGGCCAGATTTTGGAAACCCACCTCGGGTGGGCCGCGCGGGTGCTCGGGCTCAAGATTGCGACGCCGGTTTTCGACGGCGCCGAGGAGTCCGAGATCAAGAAGCTGTTGAAAGAGGCGAACCTGCCCTCCTCGGGCAAGACGGTCCTCTACGACGGGATGACGGGGGAGCCGTTCGAGCAGCAGGTCACGGTGGGCTACATCTACATGATGAAGCTCTCGCACCTGGTGGACGACAAGATTCACGCGCGCTCGATCGGGCCGTACTCCCTCATCACGCAGCAGCCGCTCGGTGGCAAGGCCCAGTTCGGCGGCCAGCGATTCGGCGAGATGGAAGTGTGGGCCCTCGAGGCCTACGGCGCCGCCTATACGCTGCAGGAGCTGCTGACGGTCAAGTCGGACGACGTCGAGGGGCGGTCGATGGTCTACGAGTCGATCGTGAAGGGCGAGGTGCCGCAGGAGCCGGGCCTGCCCGAGTCGTTCAACGTTCTGGTGCGCGAGCTGCCGTCACTGTGCCTCGACGTGGAGCTGTTGAAACGATGAACAAGAACTGTTCTCCGCGGCCGCTAAGAAAGGCAGCTTAATTTGGACACGCTCGCTTTTGCCAACAAGCCGACGGCGCTGAAGGACTTCAACGCGATCAAGATCTCTCTGGCGTCGCCCGAGAGGATCCGGTCGTGGTCGTACGGCGAAGTCACCAAGCCCGAGACCATCAACTACCGCACGTTCAAGCCGGAGCGGGACGGGCTCTTCTGCGCGAAGATCTTCGGCCCGATCACGGACTGGGAATGCCTCTGCGGCAAGTACAAGCGGATGAAGCACCGCGGTGTCGTGTGCGACAAGTGCGGCGTCGAGGTGACCAAGTCCAAGGTCCGCCGCGAGCGCATGGCGCACATCGAGCTCGCCTCCCCGGTTTCGCACGTCTGGTTCTTCAAGGGACTGCCGTCGCGCATCGGGCATCTGCTCGACATCTCGCTGCGGGACCTCGAGCGCATCCTCTACTTCGAGTCCTACGTCGTCATCGACCCGGGTGAGACGGAGTTGAAGCAGAAAGAGCTGCTCTCCGAGGAGCGCTACCGGGCCCTGCGCGGGGAGCACGGCGACGTCTTCGTGGCGCGGATGGGCGCCGGCGCGATCAAGGAGCTGCTCCAGCGCGTGGACGTCGAGATGATGTCGGAAGAGCTGCGCATGATCATGAAGACCGAGACGTCTCAGATGAAGCGCCAGAAGGCCGCCAAGCGCCTGAAGGTGTGCGACGCTTTCCGCCGTTCGGGCCACCGGCCCGAGTGGATGATCCTCGACGTGATCCCGGTCATCCCGCCGGAGTTGCGGCCCCTCGTGCCGCTGGACGGCGGCCGTTTCGCGACGTCGGACCTGAACGACCTCTACCGCCGTGTCATCAACCGGAACAACCGGCTCAAGAAGCTCCTGGAGCTGCGCGCGCCCGAGGTCATCGTCCGCAACGAAAAGCGCATGCTTCAGGAGGCGGTCGACGCCCTCTTCGACAACGGCCGCCGCGGCCGCGTGCTGAAGGGCTCGAACAACCGCCCCCTGAAGTCCCTCTCGGACACCCTGAAGGGCAAGCAGGGCCGCTTCCGCCAGAACCTCCTCGGCAAACGCGTCGACTACTCGGGCCGCTCGGTCGTCGTCGTGGGGCCGGAGCTGAAACTCCACCAGGCCGGCCTTCCCAAGAAGATGGCCGTCGAGCTCTTCAAGCCGTTCATCTACAACCGGCTCGAGAAGAAGGGCCTGGCGCAGACGATCAAGGCCGCCAAGGAGCTCGTCGAGTCCGGCGTGACGGAGGTCTGGGACGCGCTCGAAGAAGTGATCCGCGACCACGCGGTGCTGCTCAATCGCGCGCCGACCCTCCACCGCCTCGGCATCCAGGCATTTCAGCCGGTGCTCGTCGAGGGCAAGGCGATCAAGATCCACCCGCTCGTGTGTCCGGCCTTCAACGCCGACTTCGACGGCGACCAGATGGCCGTCCACGTCCCGCTCTCGCCGAAGGCCCAGGTCGAGGCGGAGCTGCTCATGCTCTCCTCGAACAACATCCTTTCGCCCGCGTCGGGCCGTCCGCTGGCCGTCCCCTCGCAGGACCTCGTCCTCGGCATCTACTACCTCACGAAGTCCCGCTCGAACACCAGGGGCGAGGGCCGCATCTTCTCCGACTTCGACGAAGTCATCCTCGCCTACGAGCAGGGCGACGTCGTCACGCACACTCCCATCCGCGTGCGGTACTCGGGCAAGTACATCGACCTGACGACCCAGTACAACGACCAGGACATCTCGCACGCCGAGGTCCAGGACGTCGAGCGCACGCTCATCGACACGACGGTCGGCCGCGTGATCTTCAACCGCGCCCTGCCCGAGATCGTGCCGTTCATCAACGGCAACCTGAAGAAGCGCGGGCTCTTGGACTTCGTCAGCTACGTGTACCTGACCTTCGGCGAGAACCTGACGGTCCTGATGCTCGACGACCTGAAGGACCTGGGCTTCGCCGCGGCGACCCGGGCCGGCATCTCGATCGGCGTGGACGACATGGTGATCCCGGCCAAGAAGGAGGAGCAGCTCGCGGCCGCGCGCAAGGAGGTCCTCGAGGTCGAATCCCAGCGCAGCTCCGGCGTCATCACGGCGGGCGAGCGGCACAACAAGATCATCGACATCTGGCACCGCACCACGGAGAACATCTCGGACGAGATGTTCCGGGAGATGAAGAAGTCCGATCAGATCGGCAACGAATTCAACCCGATCTACATCATGGCCGACTCGGGCGCCCGAGGCTCGAAGGAGCAGGTGCGCCAGCTCGCCGGCATGCGCGGCCTCATGTCCAAGCCCTCGGGCGAGGTCATCGAGACGCCCATCACCGCGAACTTCCGCGAGGGCCTCTCGGTGCTCCAGTACTTCATCTCGACCCACGGCGCCCGCAAGGGCCTGGCCGACACGGCGTTGAAGACGGCCGACTCCGGGTACCTCACGCGCCGGCTCGTCGACGTGGCGCAGGACGTCATCGTCATCTCGGAGGACTGTGGGACGTCGGACGGCATCACGGTCTCGGCGATCATGGAGGGCGGCGACACGCTCGAGCCCCTGCGCGACCGCATCGTCGGCCGCGTCTGCCAGGAAGACATCTTCGATCCGCTCTCCGAGGACAAGATCATCGGGATCGG
>JANMPW010000692.1:0-5497 GCA_031370065.1 Acidobacteriota bacterium | reverse complement strand
CGCTTGACCAGGATCCGATCGTAAAGTGGCCGAACTTTCATGAACTTCCTCCTGTGAAGTGTTGTTGCGCTAATTCCGGGAGGCGAATATTAGCACTCATCTACAACGAGTGCTAGCAACCACGTTGGAGACCTGCGGACTACTACCGTAAAACATTGATATAGCTGAGTTTAGATATCGCACGGCGTTCATGCTATCGTCTAAAAACGTCATGGAAAGCCTCTCCGGCAAGCGCATTCTGGTCACTGGCGGGCTCGGTTTCATCGGCTCCAATCTCGCCCGGCGGCTCGTTTCCGAGGGCGCCCGCGTCACCCTCTGCGACGCGATGATCGAAGGCTACGGCGGCAACCCCGCGAACATCCGCGCGATCCGCTCCCAGGTCGCGATCGACACCGCCGATGTCCGCGACGCGGCCGCCATGGAGAGGCTCGTCGCGGGCCAGGACGTCGTCTTTCACCTCGCGGCGCAGGTCTCCCACGTCATGTCGCTGTCGAACCCCTACCCCGACATCGACATCAACATCAAGGGCACCGCCGTCCTGCTCGAGGCCTGTCGCAAGGCGAACCCCGACGCGCTCGTCGTGCGCTCGGGCACACGCGGCCAGTACGGCCCCGCCGTGAAGCTGCCGGTCTCCGAGACGACGCCGTCGGACCCGCGCGGCATCTACGAGATCTCGCAGCTCTCGGCCGAGATGATCTGCCGCACCTACACACGCATCCATGGCATCCGCACCGTGCCCCTGCGGCTGACGAACGTGTACGGCCCGCGCGGGCAGATGAAGCACTCGCAGTTCGGCGTCGTGAACTGGTTCGTGCGCCTCGCACTCGACGGAAAGCCGATTCCGATCTTCGGCTCCGGCAAGATCCTGCGCGACTTTCTCTACGTGGATGACTGCGTGGAGGCGCTCGTCCGGGCCGCCGCGGAGCCGAAGGCGATCGGCGAGATCCTGAACGTGGGGCACGATCGCCCCTCGACCTTCCTCGAGGTCGCCGAGGTGCTCCAGGAGATCCTCCCGGGCACGCGGATCGAGTTCACCGACTTCACCCCGGAGCGAAAGGCCCAGGAGCCGGGCGACTTCGTCTCCGACATCACGAAGATCCGCGGCCTGCTCGGATGGGAGCCGAAGACGAGCCTCCGGGACGGCCTCGCCCGAACCGTCGCGTTCTACCGCGAGCGCCGCGCCGACTACTTCTGACGCCCGGGAGCCCCATCCGGTAAGCTACCTGCAGCCCATGATTTCGATCCACCCCACCGCGCTCGTCGCCACGAAGGCGGTCGGCGAAGGCACGCGGATCTGGGCGTTCGCGAACATCCTCGCCGGCGCCCGGATCGGGTCCGACTGCAACATCTGCGACCGCTGTTTCATCGAGAACGACGTCGTCCTCGGCGACCGCGTGACGGTCAAGTGCGGCGTGTCGCTCTACGACGGCCTCGTGCTCGAGGATGGCGTCTTCGTCGGCCCCGACGTGACCTTTGCGAACGACCCGCGGCCCAGGAGCGGCCGGCGCCTCGAGCGCTATTCGCGCACCCTCGTGCGCGAGGGCGCGAGCTTGGGCGCGGGCGCGATCCTGCTGCCCGGGATCACGGTCGGCCGCTTCGCCATGATCGGGGCGGGATCTCTCGTGACGCGCGACGTTCCGGATTTCGCGCTCGTCTACGGCAGCCCGGCGCAGGTTCATGGCCACGTGTGCCGTTGCGGGAACACGCTGCGCTTCGAGAACGGGACCACGGCCTGCTCCTGCGGCCGCCGCTACGCGTGCGATGCGTCCGGCGAGGTTGTCGAAGCGGCATGAGACCGGGTGCGGCCGGCCTCGCCCCCCGCGTGGCGTTCGGCGCCCTGGCCGACGACTACCGCAGCAAGCGGGCTGCCATCGACGTTGGAATCGCGCGGGTCCTCGAGCGCGGCTGGTTCGTCCTAGGGGAGGAGGTCGCCCGATTCGAGGAGGAGTTCGCGCGCGCGATCGGGGTGGTCCACGTCGTGGCGTGCGCCAACGGGACCGAAGCGATCGCGCTTGCACTCGCGGCCGCGGGCGCGACGCCGCAAGACGAGGTCGTCCTTCCGGCCAACACCTGCACCGCAACGCTCGTCGGCGTGCGCCTCTCGGGCGCGAAACCGGTTCTGGCGGACGTCGACCCCGGCACGCTCACCCTCGACGCCGCGGCCGCCGAGCGCGCGGTCGGGCCCGCGACGAAGTTCCTGCTCCCCGTGCACCTGTACGGGGGCGTCGCCGACCTGGACGGCCTCGGCGCCCTGGCACAGCGGTGTGGGCTGACGCTCGTCGAGGACTGCGCGCAGAGCCATGGCGCGGTCCTTCGCGGGCGCGCGACCGGTGGATTCGGCCGGGCCGCGGCCTTCTCCTTTTACCCTTCCAAAAATCTCGGGGCCTATGGCGACGGCGGCGCCGTCGCAACGAACGATGCCGGCGTCGCGCAAGAGCTACGCCGGCTGCGCCAGTACGGGTGGAGCCGCCGCGACTACGCCGAGCGCGAGGGCTGGAACTCGCGCCTCGACGAGATCCAGGCCGCCATCCTCCGCGCGAAGCTGCCATTCCTCGAGCGCGAGAACGCCCGGCGGGGCGAGATCGCCGAGCGCTACGACGCGGCGTTCGCGGGCCTGCCGCTCGAGATCCTCCGGTCGCGGCCGGAATCCTTGCCGGCGCGCCATCTCTACCCCGTGCGGCTTCCCGGGCGCGATGCGTTCCGCGAGCACCTCTCCGCGCGCGGCGTCGAGACCGGCGTCCACTATCCCGTGCCGCTGCATCTGCACCCTGCCTACGCCTTCCTCGGCCACCGCAAGGGCGACTTTCCGGTCTCCGAGGCCGCGTGCGAAACAATCGCGTCGCTGCCCATCTACCCCGGTCTCTCGGACGACCAGGTGGACGCGGTGATCGCGGCCGTGCTCGACTTTTTCGAGGGCCCGCGGTGAAGCGCGAGCTCGTCTCGGTCGTCGTCCCTGTCTATTGCAACGCGGAGAGTCTGGCGGGCATGGCCGAGCGGCTGAAGAAGGTCGCGCAGGCGTCGGACCACGACCTCGAAGTTCTCTTCGTGGACGACGGCTCCGACGACGCATCGTGGCTGAGAATCGAGGCCATCGCCCGGGACTGGCCGGCCGCGCGGGGCCTCCGGCTGACCCGCAACTTCGGCTCGCAGATGGCGATCATGGCCGGCCTGCGCGAAGCGAAGGGAGAAGCCGTGGCGGTTCTCTCGGCCGACCTCCAGGAACCGCCCGAGCTTCTTCCGGAAATGGTCGCCGCCTGGCGCCGCGGGGCGACCGCCGTCCTCGCCGTGCGGCGCAGCCGCCCGGAAGGCCTCGCGACGCGCGCCGCCGCCGGCTTCTACTACCGGATGCTGCGACGCCTCGCCTTCTCCCAGATGCCGGCGGGAGGGTTCGACTGCTTCCTGATCGGGCGGCCCGCGGTCGATTTCCTGGTCGATGCGGGAGAGGTCCACACGTCGCTTCCGGGCCTCATTCTCTGGGGCGGATTCCCGACCGCCCTCGTTCCCTACGATCGCGCCGCGCGGGAGCAGGGCGGGTCCCGCTGGACGTTCACGAAGAAGCTCAAGTACTTCCTCGACGCCGTCATCTCCTTTTCGTACGCGCCACTGCGCTGGATGTCGGTCGCGGGCGCGATTCTGGCGCTCGCCGCTTTCGCCTACGCCGTCTTTCTGGTCGCCTACAAGCTCTTCGAGGGCCAACCGATTCAGGGCTGGACTTCGCTGATGGTCGCTCTCGCGTTCTTCTCGGGGGTCCAGCTTCTCTCGCTCGGAATCCTCGGCGAGTACCTCTGGCGCACCCTGGACGCCGCGAGGGCGCGGAAGGGATTCCTGGTGCGGGAAAGGACGGCGGCCTCCGAATAACTCGGAAGCGGCAATCGGCCGTCCGGGGACGACGCGGGTCCCGGGTCTCGGGAGAAGCCCGGCGAAGAACCGGCGAAAGCTGCTCTGCAGACCGGGCCGGTACGCCAGCCCCACGAGCGGGCCCTCGTCGCCCTCGCCCCACCAGAAAGCCGCGACGTCCCGCGTTCCGGGCCAGATGCGCCGGTAGACGTCGAACTGTCGCTGGGCGAACGCGGGCCCGACCGGATAGCCGATCTGCTCGAAGGCCTGCAGAACGGGTAGCACTCCCTTCCCGGGCGGCATACGTTCGGACAACGGCGCCAGCAGCGAGGCGAGGCGATCCTCCCAGGGATCGTTCTCCCGCTCGTCGCCCAGGATCGTCGTTCCGACGGGATAGAAGTACGGCACGACGAAGTCGGAGAATTCGGGCCGGAAGTAGCGCTCGAGATACGCGGGATCCGTCGCGACCAGATCGAGGCGCGTCGCGTAGAGGACGAGCGCGTCCGGAAAGAGGGCCTTTAGGATCGCGTGGGCGCGCTGCTGCTCCGCGGCCGGGGTGTAGCCTTCCACGACGTCCTCGTCCCTGTAGTGGAACCCCGCGATGCCCGGGATCGCGCGCAGCGCGTCGAGCGCACTCTGGTCCCACAGAAGGTTGTCGACGTCCCGGGTCGAAAGGAAGGGGAGGTAGCGCAGCCCGGCCACTCGCGCTCCGGCGGACGCGGCAAGGCTCGGTCGGGCCGTCGTGACCACGGTGTCCGCGCCCAGCCCACGCACCCCCGCGAGCACATCCGGATCCTCTTCTCCGACCGTCAGGACAACCGCGCGGATCGCCCAGAGCAATACGATCGGTCCGCGCGCGTCCATCGTCGCCTGTGTCTACGGACCGCGGCCCTCCTCCGTCGGGCCCGAACGGCGCCGCATGAGGTGCGCGGTGAAGCCGTCGCAGCGGTCGTCCGGAAAGAGACGGAACTTTGCCCCGTCCACGAAGGGCGCGAGCGGGGCCGCCGCGTCGATCGGAGCGGGCGCGAGGTCCGGAGCGCGTGCAAGAACGCGAGCGACGACGCGCTCGTTTTCTTCCTCCTCGAGGCTGCAGGTCGAGTAGAGGAGGTACCCCCCCGGCGCGAGCAGGCGCGCGGCGGCGGCGAGCAATTCCTCCTGCGCCCGGGAAAGCCGATCGATCGCCTCGGCGCTGACGCGGTAGCGGATCTCCGGGTTCTTGCGAAGCGTTCCCGTGCCGCTGCAGGGCGCGTCGAGCAGCACGCGGGCGAAGCGGCCCTCGGGCAGAGGCAGCGCGCCGAGGTCGCCGGCAATCGCGCGCACCTCCGGGACCCCGAGCCGCCGGATATTTTCGCCGACACGCTCGAGGCGCCGACGTGAACGGTCCACCGCGGCAGTCCATCGCGCGCGCCCGTGGGCGATGGCGGACAACGACTTCCCGCCGGGCGCCGCGGCCAGATCGACGAGCAGCCCTCCTTCCGGCAAGAGGAGCGCCAACAGCTGCGACCCGACGTCCTGGAGTCTGATTTGGCCGGCAACGAGATGAGTGTAACGGAGCGGTTTGCCATTCAAGACCGTGAGCGCGCGCGGAGCGAGGGGAGACTGCTCCGTCTCGACACCCTCGGCCGCGAGCGCCGCGGCAAGCGCGTCGCGGTTCGTCCGG
>JANMPW010000331.1:0-5355 GCA_031370065.1 Acidobacteriota bacterium | reverse complement strand
CACGCTCAAGCCTGCAAATCCTGACTTCGAGCCGATTGTCTTGACCGACACGAACGAGGGTGAACTAAAGGTGATCGCCGAGGTCGTTGAAGTCCTGGCACCGCCCGGGTAAGCAGGAGAAGGCAGCGCAGACGGTGTTGGAGCGGGCCGAGGTTCTACTAGAAGGGTGGGTATCGGCGGCGTAGATCAGGCCGGAAAGGAGTACCCGTGGCTGTCTGGTTGGTGCGTGCAGGACGTAACGGCGAGCGACAGGATTTCGCTCTGGAGAACAACGTCGTGGTCGCTGGCTGGAATGAGGCGCCCGACCTTCGTCCATTTGAGTCGAAGGATGCGGTCAAGCTATCTCTCGCGGAGGCGTCCCCGGACGCAAAGCCGAACAGACTGTCGAACTGGGCTGGCCAGCTCTGGGCATTCGCGAAGCGGATCCAAGTTGGCGATCTCGTCCTGCTTCCGCTAAAAGGAGTCGATGCGATCGCAGCCGGTACCGTGTCTGGACCCTATCGTTTCGATGCCGATGCGCCCAGCGGAGCACGGCATCAACTTCCGGTGAAATGGCTGTCCAAGGACCTACCACGGGGCAGATTCGACCAAGACCTGCTCTTCTCGCTTGGTGCGTTCCTGACCGTGTGCCAAATCACGAGAAATGACGCGGAGAATCGAATCCGCGCCGTCGTAGCCGGCAAAGCTGTCGCCTCCTACGCTAGGCCCCAAGACCTTGAGCCAACCGACGCCCCGGAATCTGGCATTCCTCACGACATCGAAGGCTGGGCACGCGAGCAAATCCGAAGCCTGATATCTCGAAAGTTCGCTGGTCACGCGCTAAGTCAACTTGTCGCTGACATCCTTAGAGCGGAAGGCTACCAGCTTCATCTTTCGCCGCCTGGACCAGACGGTGGCGTGGACATCGTCGCAGGAAAGGGCCCATTTGGATTCGAGGCGCCAAAGCTCTGTGTCCAGGTGAAATCGGGAGACGGCCAGCAGGACGTCAAGGTCGTCAGGGAGTTGAAGGGCTCTATGAACGATGTTGGCGCGGAGCTCGGCCTCTTTGTCGCCTGGGGCGGCTTCAAGGAGTCTGTCAAGAAGGAGCTCCGTCGAGACTTCTTTTCGATGAGGCTCTGGGACGCCGGCGATCTCGTCGACCGTGTGCTGATTCACTACGAGCGACTGTCCGACGAAACCAAGGCGGACCTCCCGCTAAAGCGTATCTGGGCGCCCGTTCCTGATTCAGACGAAGACTCGGCTGGGGCGCTCGCGGAAGGCTCAGAAGAGTGAGGGTCGACAGGTACTACTAACAGAGACGAGTAGATCTCTTCCGGTCTTCGGGCGGCCGGCGTCGGACGATGACAGCCGATCGCGGCACACGCGCCACCGCAACCAAATCGTCCTATCTTGCGAGGTGAAGCCGGTCGAGAGCGATCTGCTCGATTTCGTCGATCTCCTCGGGCCCGAGGCCCAGGTAGACGCGCTTGGCCAGCTCGATAGGGTCCTCGTGCTCACTCCATGCGAACGTCTCGACGGTGAGCCGGACGTGCGCTCCTTCGGGAATCTCGGGTCGCTCGACCGGCTTGAAGACGCCGTCGAAGATTGCCTCAACCGTGGACTTCACCGGAGCACCGCCTCTCGATCGATCTAATTCTAGCGCGGCCTCGGGCGCGGCATCGCGACCCGGATAGCCGGGAACGAGTTCAGGCCTATGGCCGAAGCCTCGGCGCGTATGATTTGGTCCGTGTCCAAAGTCACGACATCCCTCCGTTCCGGGTGCGCGATCCTCGTCGAATGGGCTAACGAACAGGACCATTGGGTCCGGCGTATCGTTCGGGAGGTCCTGAGCGTCCGCCAGGACTTGCCGGAAAGCGTTCTCGGCGAGGCGTACCAGGCACTCCTCGCCGAAAAGCAG
Source organism: Acidobacteriota bacterium (assembly GCA_031370065.1). Taxonomy (GTDB): domain Bacteria; phylum Acidobacteriota; class Thermoanaerobaculia; order UBA5066; family Gp7-AA6; genus DAHUXD01. The sequence continues at coordinate 3,458 of JANMPW010000331.1, read as the reverse complement.
TTAGAGCCTCGCTCGGTGGAGGAGATCCCGCCCCTGGTTGCGTCGGGCGGTGAGTCCGAAGCTTTGGACCCGTTCCGCCTAACACGGCTAGCTGATCTCGTAGGCGTAAATGCGCTTGAGCCAAAGCAGGAGATCGAGTTCAACGCAAGGCTCACGGTTCTCTTCGGTGAGAACGCCTGCGGGAAAACCGGCTACGTCCGCGTGCTCAAGTCAGTCGCCGCAGTTCGCACGAGCGGGCCGATCCTCGGGAACGTCCACGACGAGACGGTAAGAGCGCAGGGCGCGCGTCTCGGATATCGGATCGGTAGCGGCGACGAAGAGACCTACGACTGGACGGGTGCCTCGGGCGTATCTCCGTTCACGCGCATCACGGTCTTCGACTCGGTGGCCGTGGCGATTCACGTCGATGAGGACCTGTCCTATACCTACACGCCCCCTGACATCGCGCTGTTTCACGATGTCACGGACGCGATCGATGCAGTGAGACAGCGGCTCGAACGCGCGCAAGCCGAGGCGCAGACAGCGAGTAATCCGTTTCTTCATCGCTTTGACCGCGATACGCCCGCATATGGGAAGGTGTCGGTCCTCGACGCAACTACCGATCTGGGCGAGCTTCGTTCACTCGCAGCCGTGACAGCGGAGGAGGAGGAGGGGCTAGCTGGGCTGCGTGAGCGGGTAGAGGCGCTTCGACCCGAAAGCGCACAGGCGCAGCTCCAACTTGCGAAGAGCCGGCTAGGGATTCTCCAGCTGATCGAGCCAGTGACGCGCGCGGTCGAGGCATTCGACGCACAGGGATATGACATGGCCCGCATCTCGGTCGCTGAGGCCGAGGAGGCCCACCGCGAGGCGAACGAGCGGACGTTCGCTGAGGATGGGATCCCCGAAGTCCTAGGGGACGCCTGGCGTGAGCTTATCGATGCTGCGGAGCGCTACGTCGTTGGGATTCACCCTGACGGCTATCCCAAAGCAGGGGACACCTGCATTTACTGTCGGCAGGGCCTGGGTGACAGCGCGATCCGACTCGTGAAGAAGTACCGGGCAGCCGCCCACGACACGACTAAACAGGCGGCCGCTGATGCGCGGAGTGCCGTCGAGAAGCTGCAGCAGGCGGCCGCAGCAATTGACGTGGCTGGTGTCGAAGCATCGGTCGCCCGCGACGCACCGCTGCTCGACGGAAAGGAGGCGCTCCTCGCAGCGGCCCGCTCCTTCTTCCCGGCAGCGTCCGCAGCCCTCGATACCATCCGATCCGGCGAGCGGGTTGAGTTCGCGGGCGCGCGAACCGCAGCCGAAGTGCTCGGCCGAAACGTCCAGGCAAGCGTCGATGCGACCCAGGCGATCATCACCAGCCTGACCGCGAAGGCTGAAGAGCGGCAGCGGCTTCACGCCGACGCCTCGGAGAGCCTCCGCGTCCTCGAGTCACGAATCCTCCTACGCCAGCTGCTGCCCGACATCGAGAAATATGTGGGCCGGGCGAAATGGGCCGCCCGTGCGGCGACGGTCGGTTCAAGGATTACTCCACTGCTCAAGTCGCTCACCGAGGCTGCGAAGACAGCGAGCGAGAGCCTGCTCAACGAAGACTTCGAGGCGCGCTTTCGGGAAGAGTGCAAGGCGCTCCGTGCCCCTGACGTTAAGCTCCAGTTTCCGGGTAAGCGGGGTGAGCCAGCGCGCCGGAAGAGCATCGTGCCCCGGCACAGGTTGAGTGAGATCCTCTCCGAGGGAGAGCAAAAGGTGATCGCGCTCGCCGACTTTTTGGCCGAGGCGCGCCTTCGCAAAACGAGGGCGACCATCGTACTCGACGATCCAGTGACGAGTCTTGACTACAAGCGGTTAGAGCACGTCGTCGATCGAATCGTACAGCTCGCCGACGAGCAGCAGGTCGTGGTGTTCACACACAATATCTGGCTCACCGCTCTTCTCCTCGACCGATTCGAGAAGCGACGGGGCGACATCTCGTACTACGACGTGAAGACCGACGAGGGCAAGATCGGTATCGTCTCGGCCAGTGCGTCCCCGAGGGTGGACACGCCGGCGAAGATCGAGGCGAAACTCAACACCCTGTTGCAGGACATTCCGAAAGTGAGCGGGGAGACGCGAGAGGCGCTGCTCGAGCGGGGCTACGATCTGATTCGAAAATGGTGCGAGGCCTTCGCCGAGAACGAGCTGCTGCAGGGCGTGGCGCGGCGGTACGAGCCTAACGTGCGAGTGGGTAGCCTCAAGAACATCAAGACAGACCGACTTGGCGCGGCTATTGGCGTCCTGGTGCCACTCTACGATAAGGCCAGCAGAATGTTCGGTGGCCACTCGCAGCCCCTCGAGACGCTGTCTATTCGGCCGACCTTGGCGGACCTGAAGACCGACTGGCAAGCACTTCTCGACGCGCGCGGTGCCTACTTGAAGAGCTAGCGGCGTGAGATGTACCGGCTGAAGAGCGGCCCCAAAGGGTTTCTGAGGTCGTACAGCAATTTGTCATGCAGGACCAGCTGCCAAAGGGCCCGCCGCAGCACGGATTCCTAAGGTCCAGCTGGGCAATCCAAGCGGGCCTCTGAATGGCCGATCCCGGCCCCGCACTACGCCGGGCCCGAACGAAGGCGGCAACCCGGTCTCGAGCGCCGCCGCCAATGCCACGCTCACGATCATCGAAGACGACGATCTGCCCGGCAACGCCGAGCGCATGGGCGCGGTCCTGCGCGCCGGGCTCGAGGAGTTGCAGAAGCGCCATCCGCGCTCGATCGGTCAGGTGCGCGGCATGGGCCTCATGCAGGCCCTCGAGCTCGTCGAGGACGAGACGGCGGGCAATCGGACCCCCGCGAAGGCTTTGACGGCAAAGGTCTTCGAGGAGACGAGGAAGCGCGGCCTGCTCATCGGCAAGGGTGGCCTCGACGGCAACTGCTTCCGGATCGCCCCCGCTTTGAACGTGACGCGCGGCGACGTGGAAGAGGCCCTGGGGCTCCTCTCCGAGGCCTTCACCGCCGCCGGCGCGCGCTGACGTTCGGAGGGAATTGCGTGAGGGTCGGCGCGCTCAAGTGCTAGCATCCCCACAAAACATCGGTATCGCGGCACGAACGTCGAAACTGGTGAAGGAGGGGAGAATGTTCGATTTCAGAAAACGGAAGAGCCAACTCTCGATCGCGGTCCTGCTCGCTCTCGGGAGCGTCCTCGTCGGCTGCGGATATCCCAAGGAGCTGATCACGGCCAACGAGGCCGTCGAGGCGGCGAAGCAGGCGGGTAAGAACACGCAGTGCCCGGACGAGTTCAACGCAGCCGAGAACATGAAGAACGAGGCGTACAAGATCTGTACGCCCTGCGATACGGCCAAAGCCATCGCCATGGCCAAGGAGGCGACACTCCGGGTCAACGCGCTATGCCCTGCCAAGCCCGCCGCCGTCGCGAAGGCCGAGGTCCGGCCGGCAACTCCGGCTCCCGCGCCCGCGCCGGCACCGGCACCTGCTCCCGCGGCC
>JANMPW010000328.1:0-3864 GCA_031370065.1 Acidobacteriota bacterium | reverse complement strand
GGCGACCTCGTAGCGGTCGCCGCCGCGCTCCCGCACGCCGACGTGCTCCAGAACGCCGGAGCAAAGAATCACATCGAACGCGCCGTCCCGAAAAGGCAGGCGAAGACTGTCGGCGCACGCAAGCCGGTCGCGGTGAGCCCGCTCTCGCCATTGCCACTTTCGAAGAGCGGAGAGGTCGACACCCCAGGCATCGAGTCCTTGCTCGCAAAGCAGATCCACGGAGAGTCCGTTGCCGCACCCGCTATCGAGAACTCGCAGCCCGATCGGAGCGCGGCCTTGGGCGGCGAGCAGCGGCAGGTAGAAGTCGCGAACACGAGAGACGGCGCCGGGAATCTCGTTCGCGAGGCCTTCGAGGTGTGCGGCGGTCATGATCTGGCCGGGCACGAACGAATCGAAGTACTTCCCCTCGGAGAAGTCCGCGATGCGATCCTCCACCGGGAAGCGACGCCGGCAGGTCGGACAGCGGTGCGCAGAGGGCTCGGAAACGAGGGCTTCGCGGCAAAGCGGACAGACATAGGAGGTGGCAGTCATCGTCAGTGCCCGAGCAGTAGGGTGTCCTGGCCGGTGAGCCGCTCGCCGCCGGGGAAGTAGCCCGGCGACATCCACTGGACGCGCAGGCCCGCAGCCTCGACCATGCGCTCGAAGAGGGACCTCTCGTACGCCACCGCGGCGGTCGGCCGCGACCGAAGCCGCCAGCGCACAAGACCGTCCCGATCGCCGAAGGGAAACGCGCGGCGGACGAGCGGCAAAACGGGGGCGCTTGCGTCGAAGAGAAACGCGGTGACGACGGCGGCGCTGCCGGGCTTGAGCGCGCGGCACGTCTCCGAGAGGTAGTGGCTCGCCTCCGGCGCGAGCAGGTGCGTGAAGACGGACTTGGCGAGAACGAGGTCCGCCTGTCTGTCGTCGATCGGAAAGCGAAAGCTCGTCGCCGCGGGGCCGGAAGCTGCGCCGTAGGCCGAGGCGATTGCCGCGAGAACGAACACGAGGCGCGGATCTTTCGCGTAGTGCTCGCGGCACCACCGGATCGAAGGCGCATGCACGTCGAAACCGACGTAGCGGCTCTTCGGGCCGAGCCGTCGCGCGAATTCCGGGACCATGGCGCCCGCGCCGCACCCGATGTCCAGGACGCAATCGTCCGCGTGCACGAGGCCGAGGCGATCGAGGAATTCCGCCGTCTCGCGCGCGGCACTCTCGAACTGCGCGACGGGGCCCGTGTGGCGGCGCAGCCACAGCGGCGGAAGGGGGCTTTTCCCCGAGGCGCTTCGCCATGTGCGCTCCGCCGGGCCCGCGATGCGATAGGCCAGAGTGCGCGCGCGCACCAGCGCGTCGGCGATCATCCCGCGGCGCGCCGTCGCCGGGCCGGGAGCAGCGTCGCCGCGCCGTACGACGCATACAGGAGGAGCACCGGGTCCCAGTTGGCTGTCCGGTATCTCCAGTTGGTTTCGAAAACGACGTGGAAGAGCATGGTCGCCGCAAGAAACACCAGGCAGAAGGCCGAAACCCCGTTTCGCGGCGCGCGGGCGAAGCCGATCCCGGCGCAGAGAAAGAGCGCGGCCATGTACACGCCCACTCCAGCGACGGCCGGCCGGGGCCAGAACCGCGGATCCGGGTAGGGGCGCAGCCAATCCCACGACTTCCAGGCGAGCAGGAGGAGGGTGCCGCGTGGATCGGCGCGGCGTTGTGCGAGCGCGGCGCCGCCGAGCGCACGCGACAGCCGGCCCGGCGAGTTGCGGACCGCCGCGGGCAGCGCGGCGATGCACTCGAGCCGCGCCCGCTCGAGCCCGTCGCTCGCGCGCTCGAGCTCCGCGCGGTCCCGTGCGTGGGCGAGCGGGAGCGCCGCATCCGCGTTGCGTCCATAGAAGACGTAGCCGGCCCCGTCGTTGACGACGATGAGCTCCCGGAACACGAGAGCGTTGCGCAGCGTCCATGGCGCGAGCGCGAGCCCGAAGCCGAGAAGCGCCGAGAAGGCGATGTGCGCGTTCGCCCTCTGCGGGTGCCGACTGTCCCAGAGGGGCGCCAGCAGCAGGGGCGCGAGCACCAGGGCCGAGGAGCGCGTCAGCGCGGCCAGGGCGAGGAGTGCTCCGCTGAGGACGGCGAGGTTCGAAGAGGGGCGGTCGGTCGCCCCGAGCAGGAGGTAGCCGGCCGAGAGGAGCAGTGCGACAAAGAGCGGCTCGCTCTGCACGTCCGACGACACGAGTACCAGAGTGGGATGCAGCGCCGCGAGTGCTCCCGCCGCGATCGCGAGGCCGCGCTGCCGGAAGATGCGCACCGAAAGCGCGGCGACGAGCAGGGCGCCAAGAGCTCCCAGGGCAGCGTTCGCGATCTTTGCCGCGGAAATCGAGTCGGGATGGCCGACCGTCGCGGCCACCAGGAAGAACGAATAGCCCGGAGGGCGGAACAGAAAGGGGTCCGTGCGCAGCGGGTAATGCCCCGTCTCGGCGAGCGCCTTTGCCCCCAGCAGGTATGCCGGGGCATCGGCGAATCGCGTCGTCGCGAATCCGGCGGCCGCGATGGCCGCGATGCGGACGGCGAACGCGCCGAGAAAGATGGCCGCGCACACCGCGCGCCCGAGGCGCAACACGCCCCGGTCCGACGGCGCTGCTAGCAGCGTGGTCATCGGCGCGAAGCCCCGAAGACGCCGTACAGGACCAGTATCGGGTCCCAGTACGGAACCCGGTATCGCCAGACGACCTGGAGCAGGACGTGGGCGGCCATGCTGACGGCGAGCGCGGCGACGCAAAAGGCGGTCACGCCGCGGCGGGGCGCGCGCAGCAGGCCGCGCGCCGCCAGGAAGTAGAGCCCCACGTAGAGAGCTCCGATTCCGGCTACGACGGCGGGCGGCCAGAACCAGGGCGTGGGATAGGGCCGCAGCCAGTGCCAGGCTTTCATCGCGAGCAGGCGGGCGCTCCCGGTGGGATCGGCCAGGCTCTCGGCGATACCAAGGCGCGCGAACGCCGCCGAGCGCTGGCCGGGCGATCGTTTGCCTTCGTTCTCGAACTGCACCAGGTGGGCCTTGAGGTCGCGATCGAACTCCTCCAGCCACCGAAGGTACTCTTGCTGGCTGCGCACCCGGTAGAAGCTCCGCGTCCACTTGGAGTTCCCGGCGTACAGGCTGACGCCTCCGGCGTCGCTGACGGGGATGAACTCGTGAAACCGAAGGGCATTGCGCAGGGTCCATGGCGCGAGGCACAGCAACAGTCCGGCGAGCGAGGTGCCGGCGAGGCGCAGTGCGGCGCGCCGCGGATGCCTGCGGTCGAGGAGGAACGCCGCGAGGAGTGGGGCGAGCGCCAGCGCGGAGGGACGGGTCAGCGCCGCCAACCCGAGCGCGGCCCCCGCGGCCAGTGCGGCTCCGGAAGACGCGCGATCGGTCGCGACGAGCAGGAAAAACCCGGAGAGCAGGAAGAAGACCAGAAAGAGCGGTTCGCTCTGGACGTCGGTCGCGAGAAGAACGAAGCTCGGGAAGACGGCCGCGGCCACCCCGGTCGCGATCGCGATTCCGCGCCGCCGAAAGATGCGTGCCGAGAGCACGGCGAGGAGCACGGCCGCAGCGGAGCCGAGAACTGCGTTGGCGACTTTCGCGCACAGGATGCGGTCGGTCCGGCCGAAGGTCGCCGCGGCGAGAAAGAGCGGGTATGCCGGCGGCCGAAAGAAGAAGGCTTCCGTGCGGTCCGGGTAGCGCCCGTGTTGAGCGATCTCCTTGGCCGCGAAAAGATACGGGTTTGCGTCGCCGAACCGGAGCGCCGAGAAACCCACGACGGCGGTCGCGACGAGGCGCACGGCCAGAGCGAGCAGGAAAATCGCGACGCAGGCTTTCCAGCCGAGAGACGGGGCCGAGGGCGGGCGCCCCTCACCCTGTCCCTCTCC
>JANMPW010000546.1:0-5062 GCA_031370065.1 Acidobacteriota bacterium | reverse complement strand
GCCCGTACGGGCACTCCGTTCTGAAGCAGGGCGAGCAGAAGACGTATCGGTCGAGCACGCGGGAGGGAGATCCGGAGGGGCCGGTGCGGCCGGGATCGGTCGCCCCGAAAAACGCGACGACGGGCGTGCCGACGGCGCCGGCGAGGTGCATGGGCCCCGAGTCGTTCGTGACGGCAGCGCGCGCGCGGGCGAGCAGCGCCGCGAGCTCGACCGGATCGAGGTCGGCGCCCAGGATTGGCAGGTCGGCGCGCGCCGCGGAGGCGACGCGGGTCCCGAGCTCGCGCTCGGCGGGCCCGATCAACAGCGCGCACCCGAATCCGCGCTCCGTGAGCGCGTCCGAGAGCGCGGCGTAACGCTCCGCGGGCCAGCGCTTGGTCGTCGCAAACGCACTTCCGGGGCAGAGCGCGATGAGCTTTGCATTCGCGAGCCCCGCGGCCGAGAGCACGGCGTCGGCCCGGCGCCGGGCGGCTTCGGGCAGAGGGAGGCGGGGCGGCGCCTCATCCGGGGCGATCCCATGTGCCGCGAGCATCGCGTCATAGTCGCGCAGCTGGTGCGCGGTCCCGGGCGGCGCCGGCAGGGCATGCGTCAGCAGTGGGCTCCTGTGGTCCGTGGCGTAGCCGATGCGCCGCCGCGCGCCCGACGCCAGGGCGTAGAGCGCTGCGCGAAAGGAGTTGGGAAGCAGCCACGCCTCGTCGAAGCGGCCACGCCTCAGTCCCACCGCATCCGCGGCAAACGAGGACCGCACCAGGACCTCGTCGGCGCTGCCCTCCGCGCGGTAGATCGTCGCCGGCCCGCGCCGCGCGAGGACGCTCAGCCGATCGTCCGGTCCTGCGCGCCGCAGAGCTCGCAGAAACGGCAGCGACATCACCGCGTCGCCGATCCAGTTCGGCGCAATGACCAGCCGCTTCAAGCGCGACCGCCCATCTTTCCGTCTGCCGTCTGCCGTCGACCGTCTGCCGTCTCTTCTTCCGGCCTCGTCCGCCACCGGTTGTGCATCCAGAGCCAGGCCTCGGGCTTCCTGCGGATGACCGCTTCCGTGACTTCCATGTAGCGGGCGGTCGCGCGCAGGACCGCCTCGTCGCGGTCGCGCTCCGGCGCCCGGAACTCCTCGGCGAAGATCGGGGCCCCGAGCTCGAGCACGTAGCGTCCGCCACCCTCCGGCCAGACGAAGGCGGGCACCACGGGCGCGTCGGTCTTCAGCTGGAAGAGCGCGAGCGAGGGCGTCGTCGCCGCGAGCCTTCCGAAGAAAGGGACGAAGACGGCCTCGCGCGCGAGCACGTTCTGGTCTACGAGAATGGCGACGGTCTGCTTGTTCCGGATGGCGCGCAGGATGTCCCTGGCCGCGTCGCGCTTGGCGATCAGCCGGTTGCCGAACCGGGTGCGCCGGCGCGCCAGCTCTTCTTCCAGGTGCGGGTTGTCGAGGGGCCGCACGACCGGAGCGATCGTCTCGCCGATCAGCCCCGCGCGGATCGCGCCGAGCTCCCAGCCGCCAAAGTGCGCGGAGAGTAGAAAGACGCCACGCCCGCGGGCGCGCGCCGCGAGGAGGTGCTCCTGCCCGGCGACGCGAATCCGGTCGCGGATCTCGGCCTCCGACATCCCGGAGACCTGCAGAAACTCCACGAACGCGGCGCCGACCGACGCGGCCGACCCGCTGGCAAGCCGCTCGATCTCCGCGGCGCCCTTCTCCGGAAAGGCCTGGCGGAGGTTCTCGACGAGGATCGCGCGCCGCGACGGCGCAAGCCGCAGGTAGAGCCGGACGAGGGCGCCCCCGAACTGCGCGGCTGCCCGGCGCGGCAGCAGGTCGAGCAGGCCCGCTCCGATGAGGAAGAGCGCGAGCTCGAGCCGGTCCCGTGCGGCCGAGCGGCTCTTCGCGCTCATCCGCGTTGCGGACCGGCCGCGGGCAGCCGCGAGGCGAGGAAGGAGAAGAAGCCGGGCTCGGTGACTTCGACGGCGAGGCGAACGGTCACGATGGGCACCGGCGATTTTCCGACGAGCTTGACCGCATCCTTCTCCGTCGTGACGAGCAGGCTCGCACCCGTGCGTTGCGCGGCGCTTCGGATCCGCGACAGCTGGCGCTCGCCGTAACGCTGGTGATCCCGGAACTCGAGCCGTTCCTCGGGCCTCAGTCCGAGCTCGGAGAGCGTCGCCGCAAACTCCGCAGGATTCGCCACGCCGCAGACGGCAATGTGCCGGCGCTCGGCGAAGGCCGCGGCGCCGAGCGGCGAGCCGTTCTCGTCGCGCAGGTCCGAGGGCCGAATGCGCGCGTGGAAGACCGGCGCCTCCGGGTGAATGCGCGAGAGGGCCTCGACCGCCTCGGGCGAAGGCGCCCCGCGGTCCGCGCGCGTGAAGACGAAGGCGTCGGCGCGGCGGGCGGCCGCGATCGACTCGCGCAGCCTTCCCGCCGGGGGCAGTTCGCCGCCGCCGAAGGGATCGCGCGCGTCGAAGAGCAGCAGGTTCACGTCCCGGCGAACGGCGAGGTGCTGGAAGCCGTCGTCGAGGAGAAAGAGGTCCGCGCCGAGGTCTGCCGCGCGCCGCGCCGCGTCCACGCGCTTTTCGCCGACGACGACGAGGATTCCGGAAGTCGAGCGGGCGAGGGCCACCGGTTCGTCGCCGCCCTCCTCCGGCGAAACGAGCGGCCCCTCTCCCGCGCCCACGACCACGACCCCCCGCGAGAGGCGCCCGTATCCGCGGGAGAGGATGGCCGGGCGCCACCCCTCGAAGCGCAGGCGCCTCCCGAGGAACTCGACGAAGGGCGTCTTGCCGGTGCCGCCGAAGGTGAGGTTGCCCACCGAGATCGAGGGCCGGGGCAGCGCATGCGACTCGAGCCGGCCCGACGCATACCACTGCGCGCGCACGGCCATGGCCTTTCCATAGAGCGAGGAGAGCGGCGAGAGGATCACGCGCGAATTCCCTTCGCGGCGGGGTCGCGAAGAAGCGCGAGGATCGCCTCGGCCGTGCGGTCGGCGGCGCCGCGGTTTTCCGCCACGAAGCGCTCCGCTTCGGCCGCCCGGCGGCGCGTTTGCTCCGGCGCCGCGAGCGCCGCGGCCAGCTCGCGCGCGAGTTCCCCGGCGTTTTCGACGCGCCTCAGGATGCCGCGCTCCTGCCCGGCGGCAGCGACGTCGCGGAAGTTCTCCATGTGGGGACCGGCCAGCACGGGAACCCCCGCGGCCCACGCCTCGATCGGATTCTGGCCGCCCCGGGGGATCAGGCTTCCACCGACGAAGGCGAGAGCGGCCCCGCGGTAGACGGATGCGAGCTCGCCGATGGAGTCGAGGAGGTAAATGTCGACAGGGGAGTCGGGAGTCTTGAGGTGTGAGTCGGGAGTAGAGCGACGCATCAGACGGAGGCCGCGGGATTCGCAGAGGCGGGCGACTTCGTCGAAGCGTTCGGGGCGGCGCGGGGCGAGCACGAGGAGCGGCCGGTTCGCAAGCCCGCTCCAAGCCTGAAGCACCAGCGCCTCTTCGCCCTCGCCGGTCGAGCCGGCGACGACGACCGGGCGACCCGCGGCAGCCGCGCGAAGCCGCTCGACGTCGGCGAACGCGGGCGCCGGCGGCATGTCGTACTTGATGTTGCCCGCGACCCGGACGCGCGGCCCGTCGGCCCCGAGCTCCTTCACGCGGCGGGCGTCCTCGCCAGACTGCATGGCGAAGAGGGCGATGCGCCCGAGGACCCCGCGAAGGAATCCCCGCACGCGCCGGTAGCGGCGGTAGGAACGCTCCGAGATCCGGCCGTTGACGAGCGCGACCGGCACGCCCCGGCGCGCGGCGCGCTCGAGAAAGAGAGGCCAGATCTCCGTTTCCGTCAGCAGGACGAGGCCCGGCCGCGTCGCGGCAAGCGCGCGCTCGACGGGGCCGGCGAGGTCGAACGGAAATGCGAAGAGGCAAGCCTCCTGCGACATCGTTGCCTCGGCGAGCTCGCGTCCGGCCGCCGTCGTCACGGAGAGACCAACGCGGCACCCGGGCCTCGCCTTGCGGAGCGCGCGGAGCAGGTTGCGTGCCACGCCGATCTCGCCGACCGAGACCGCGTGGATCCAGATCCCGCCATCGAGATCGGGGTATGCCGAGCGGCCCAGGCGGCCCCGGATGTCGCCCAATCGGCGCCCGCCAGCAAGCGACCGGAGAAGGGCGTAAGGTGCGTACGCGGCCAGTGCGACGGCGGCCAGGGCCCGGTAGAAGAGCAAAGCGCTGCAATTATGCCGTGGCTCGCTTGCTCGGGCGCGTCCAAAGATTTAAGATTCAAGGGCTTAGGGTTGGGCAAAAGCCCTCAACGGCCGGGGGGCCTGGTCCGTATACCCCGCAGGAGGAGACTTCGCAAGGCTGATGGAACTCGTCTATAGCCAACGGCTCGAACGAAAGGGGCTCACGGAGCTCCCCGACCGGGAACTGGCCATCCAGGCCCGCGGCGGCGACATGCTGTCCTTCGAGACCCTGGTCTGCCGCAAGACACCCGCCGTGGTCTCGCTCGCCCGCCGCATCGTCGGCAACGTCGAGGACGCCCGGGACGTCGCCCAGATGGTCTTCCTCCGCGTCTGGAAAGAGATCCACCGCTACGACGAGCGGTATTCGCTCAACACCTGGCTCTACCGGATCGCCACGAACCTCGCGATCGACTTCCTGCGCAGCGCGCGCAGCCGCGAGAAGGCCCACGGCGCGACCCTGCACCTCGTGCGCGAGCGCGAGGAGTCGACGGCAGCGGGGGCGACCCGCTCGGCCGAGGACCGTGAGCTTGCCCGGCTCTTCGAGGCTGTATCGGGCAGGCTCTCGGTGAAGCAGAAGGCCGCATTCGTCCTGCGAGAGATGGAAGACTGCGACACGAAGGACATCGCCCGGATCCTCGGGTGCGGCGAGTCCACCGTGCGCAACCACCTCTTCAACGCCCGCCGCATCCTCCGCAAGGAGATGGTGCGCCTCTATCCCGAGTTCCTTCGGGCAAGGACGTTGGCGTGAGCCCGATCTGCTCGATCCTGCGCGAGAGCTTCGACGATTACCTCGGCGACGCGCTGCCGGCGCCGCAGAGGAAGATGCTGCGGGAGCATCTGGCCGCGTGCGCCGAGTGCCTGGGG